>NZ_JBNHIC010000051.1:0-22522 GCF_059092905.1 Arthrobacter sp. B0427-1-12
GCCGACGAGGTGGCCGCTGTTGCCGACGCTGATGAGCGGGACGGCTTCGTGGAAGATGTCCTGCACCTCCGCAGGCAGTGCGTCGTACTTCTCCTTGCTCATCATGTAGCCCGGACCGGTATACGGGCTGAACGCTAGGGGGGTGTAATACTTCGCCACTTCCGCGTACCCGTTGGTGGTGTTGTCCTGAAGCGTGCCGACCTGGCAGTCGACCGTGCCGCGCTGCAGCGCCTCGTATACCTCATTCGAGTCGACCAGCGCCGGAGTCATTCCCAGGGCTTCCATCTCCGCGTTGTAGACACCGCCCGCGCTGCGGCCCAGCCTGCCCTTGGCGTCAGCAAGCGTCTCCAGCGGTTTGGTGCACAGCGGTGTGTAGTTGTCGGAGGTCCAGCCGCCGAGGTAGACAGCGTTGGATTCTGCGAATTCCGCCTGGATCTGCTCGCTGGACCACACTGCCGTGGCTGCCGGCGAACCGGCCAGCATCTCCAACGGCGTGTCTGCTGTGAACGCCGCGAGACCCGCCGCCCACCCGCCGCCGGGAATATCCGCGGCAGCGAGACCGGGAATGTAGAGCGTGATGTCCGACAGCCCCGACTCGATTCCCGACACCGCCTCCGGCAGACCGTGCAACGTGCTGCTGTCATAGACGTCGAACGTCACCTTGCCGTCCGTGTGCTCGGTCACGTAATCCATGAACAACTTCATGCCCTTGTTATTCGAATTCGTCGCCGGCAGCGGCTCAGAAACCACGAACTCCACCGGTTCCATCGCTGCGATCGAATCGCCCGCGTTCCCCCCGGCCCCCGCATCCGAGGCACCCCCGGCACACCCGGCGAGCAACACCGCTGCGGCCGACAGCGACACCACAGCCGCACCAACACGACCACGACCAACCTGATTAGGCTCCAACATGAGACTCCTATGTCTTCTTAGTACGACCGCCGGCTACTTCGCCGACGAGATACCCGGCAACCACGTCGCTATCTCCGGGAAGATCACGAGCAGGACCAGGAACAAGACGCACGCGCAGATGAATGGCGTTACGCCCTTGAAAACGTGCATGATCGTGACCTTCTGGTCACCCTGTTTGCTCACTGACCTCGCAATACCGAGCACGACGAAGTTCAAGATGCCAAGCGGCGGAGCGATGAGGTCGATTTCTGCGAGCACGATGAGGAAGATACCGAACCACACCAGGTCGACGTCGAGTGCAACCAGTGGTCCGAGGAACACGGGGATCGTGAGCAGCATCATCGCGAGCGTGTCGAGGAAGAAACCGAGAATGAGGTAGATCGGGATCAGGAGCAGCAGGAAGCCGATCTTCGTGAATCCGAGATCGATCACCATGTCGGCGATCCACCGGGTAAGCCCGCTGAGCGCCATGACCCGAGTGAGCATGTTCACCCCGATGAGGAGCGCGAACACCGCCGCGACCGAACCGACCGTCTCCGTCAATGTCGAGCCGATGTAGCGGCCGAAGGTCGGCGCGGTCTTCACCGGCTCGCCCGCTCGCCGTGACTTTCGGATGCCGAGTGCGACGATCACGCCGCCGATCACGAGCGCTGCCACCGCGCCGAGCGCACCCGATTCGGTGACGGTGAAGAATCCCGAGAAGATTCCGCCGAGCACGAGGATCATGAGGAGCAGCACGGGGATGAGGCCGCGCAGCGACGCTAGTCGTTCGCCCCAGGAGTAGCGGGCGCCCCTTGGAGCAGCGTCCTTGACCAGAAGCGCCCAGCCGATGATGACGACCGTGAAGAGCGCCGCCAGCATCAGCCCGGGCACGATGCCGGCGAGCAGCTGAGGCCCAACGGGCGTGCTCGCAACACCGGCATAAATCACGAGAAGCACGCTCGGCGGGATCACCTGCCCGAGGGTGCCGGCCGTCGCGACCGAGCCGACCGCAAGTGTCGGTTTGTAACCCGAGCGGAGCATCTCCGGGATGGAAACCCTACCAATCGCGTAGGTGATCGCGATCGTGCTTCCGCTGATTGAGGCAAGACCCGCACCTGCAATGTTCGTCGACACTGCCAGGCCGCCCGGCACGGGCGCCAACCACTTCCGCGCCGCGTCATAGGCGCCGGTCATGATTCCGGTCTTGCTAAGTGCAACGCCCATGAGGACGAACATCGGGATCACGCTCAGCGACCACGACCCAAACGACGTGAACACGACATCCTGCAACGTCCCCCACAGCGCTCTCGGTCCGGCGAGCACAAGCAATCCGACCGTAGCGGCTACCATCATCGTGGCGAAGACCGGGATCTCCAGCAGCATCAGCGCGATCATCAGGAACACCACCGCCGCGCCGACGAGAAGCTTATTCGAGGGCGCCAGGAACAGGTAGGTGGACAGCAGCAGCACTACTGCGGCAACGATCACCACGCCGATTACGTGGCGGCGCGAGCTGCCGCGGTTCTTTGGATCAACCGGAGCCGCGGAGGCTGCCTGCTGTGAAGTGCCAAGAGTTGTAGCCATCAGTGCGTCTCCGTTCCGCGCGGCGTCATCGCCAGCGCCGGCTCAATCAGCGGGCGGTCGCCCTCGTCACCGCGAATAGCGGCTTCCTCAGCGGATACCGGCAATTCATTTGCGAATGCCCGTACGAGCTGCGCGAGCGTCTGCAGCGCCAGCGCGAGGAGGCCCACCGCCACCGCTATCCGGCCGGGCCAGATAACTACCCATCGGTAGCCCTCAGATGCCTCGTTCTTAGCGACCGAGTCCATAGCGCTTTCGAAACCCGCCCATGCAGCGAGCACCACGATGATGAGCGTGACTGCCATCGCCACGATCTCCACGACCTGACGTGTACGCTGCCCAGCTCCCGAAGTCAGCAGGTCAACCCGGATATGCTCACCGCGGTACAGCGCGCAGCCCAGCCCCAGCGCGACCGCGGCAGGCATCGACGCGTACTGCGTGATCTCGAGCGTGCCGGGCAACGGACTGTGGAAGATCGCTCGCGCGAAGGCGTCCACGACGATATGGAGCGCTATGACCCCCATGAGGACTGCTGAGATCGCAGTAGCCACCTTCGTGACTGCGTCGATCCAACTGAGCCAACTCTTCATCTGCCTACTCCCTTGTAGAACTCGGCACTAGTCCGCCGTCAGCGCCTTAGTGTCGCCGCCGACGGCATGTTTGGTATATGAACCCGGCAAAGCGTATGTCTTGCACATAGTGACGGTCAACACCCTGCCACAAATGTTATCGAGCTTCCGTGTCAGTGTGGTCACGACACTGGCGACAGCGGTGCGCGGCTCACGTGGACGGCCCGCCTTCAAAGCGCGCGTTCGCGTTGTTCACGTAGTCGCGCTGCTGTCCCGGAGGGATGTACTGGCTCTCCCACGCCTGAATCCGTGCGTATGTCGGGTGAGCGAAGAGGCCCCCGCCCCAGCCCTGGTATTGCTCCGTCCCCTCCGATTCCTTGACCTTCTCGAGATACTCGTCCATCGGCGCGTAGCTGTTCGAGTCCCTGACCGCACGCAGCAGCCGCCAGACTTCGTGCACGCCAGGCAAGGCAAACGGCAGGATGTCGATGGACTGTCCCATGGCGCTCAGCTCGGCAAGCGAGGGGCGCCGGCCGATCGCGTTATTCGGAATTGCATACGCCGGCCCGGGCGTCACCTCAAGAGCAGTGCGGATCTGATCCCAGGTATGCAGTCCCTCATAAAAGATGACGTCTGTGCCCGTCTCCTCCCGGTAGAGCAAGCCGCGCCGGATCGCCTCGTCGAGGCCGCCTCCCCGGGCACCGTATCCGTCCGTGCGCGCTACGATGACGAAGTCGGGATCGAGCTCGTCCCGGGCCTCGACCGCCGCATTGAGGCGGCCGATCGCCTCGGCGTCGGAGACGAGTTCAATACCCGAGCGGCCGCCGGCCCTCTTCGGATCCTTCTGATCCTCGATATGGATCCCGGCGACCCCGGCTTCGATGAACTCCCGGACTGTGCGCCGGATGTTCGCCGGCCCGCCGCCGAAGCCGGTGTCGGCATCGCAGAACACCGGGATCTCGACAGCACGCGCGACCTCCTTGGCCTGCGCGACAACTTCGGTCATCGTGAGCAGTCCGACATCGGGCACGCCACGCCAGTGGGAGGACATTCCTCCGGAAACCTCGAACGCCTCAAACCCGGCCCGTTCGGCCATCTGCGCATGCATCGGCATCACGCCGAACGGCATGATCACGGTCTCCGGGCGCTCAAAAATTCTCTTTAACCGGGTCGTCTTGCGATCACTCACTCGCATCCTCGCTTCGTGCTGAAGTTACCCGCGCCATCGCCCCACGGAGGTTATGCATATAGTATGAAAACCTCTCACAGAAGAGAGCACCAGCACAAGGGAGTCGAGCATGTACATGACTGAGGTTCAAACCGCCGAGTTCGCCGCGCTGCGCAAACTGATCAGCGAGCGGCACAGCGTGCGCGGCTTCCACCCACGACCAGTTGAACCGGCGACCATCGAACTGCTGCTCGAGACCGCCCAGCTGTCACCGTCCTGGTGCAACTCCCAGCCCTGGGAGGTGATCGTCACGACCGGTGAGGCGACCGACCGATTCCGAGATGCACTGGGCGCGTACGCGGCATCACACCCGTCAACGCCCGACTTCGGCCTGCCTGCCAGCTACGACGGCGTCTACCGCGAACGACGCCGCGAGGCCGGCTGGGCGCTCTATGAAGCCGTCGGCGTGCAGCGCGGCGACCGCGAGGCCAGCGCTGCACAGGCCGCCGAGAACTTCCGCCTCTTCGGCGCACCGCACGCGGCGATCGTCACAACCGATCGCAACCTGGGTGTGCCCGGCGCGATGGACTGCGGCGTCTGGCTGTCCGCGTTTCTCCTCGCTGCGCAGAGCATGGGAATCGGCGCGATCCCGCAGGCGGCTCTCGCGATGCATCCCGATTTCATCCGCGAGCACTTCGGCCTCGATGAGTCACGTCAGATCGTATTCGGAATCAGCTTCGGTTACGAAGATGCAGAGCACCCAGCGAACGGGTTTCGGATCGGCCGCGCAGCGCTTGAAGACGCTGTTCGCATCGTCAGCTGACGTTCACGCCGATGGCACAGCCCTCGCCCACTCGTGGTCTTGTCAGTGACGGTCGAAGTGTGAGCCGTTTTGCGAGTCGAAAAGTGAGCCACGCTGACGTTGGATATTCTGTGCGGTCCGGACACATGGCTGACAACCCGTTAGCGCGGTGACAGTGCAACCATCGGGCCGTCGATGACCTTCGGCTACGTCGCCGCACATCGGGTGGCCGACCAGCTCGCGGCGCAGGGCGAGACGACGGCGGGCGGAGTGGCAGTGCAGTAACGCGCGAACGAATCACGGAAGCTGGGCCGAGAAAACCGGTTCCGGCTCCCGGGGATCCGTTCGCCTGTAGGGGCTCCTACTGATACCAGCCTCCCCGGCCGCCATCGCTCAGGATCGTCTGCGATGATGCTGCGTGAGTCGTCGCTGAGCAGAAACAGGATCGGGCCCACCACGTCCTCAGGTGTGGCGATGCGACCGATCGGACTGGCCTTGAGCGCCGTCTCGCGGTACCTGCGCGCACCCGCCTCACCAAGGCCGGCGACGATCGCCGGCGCGCGGGAAGCCTGGGGCGACACACAGTTCACGCGCACGCCCTCGAGCGCAGCCTCTGCGGCAAGCAATGGTATGTGTGGATTTTCCCATACGGGCCCACCACGATCTGCTGACGCAGTCGAAACTCCGTCATTGCTAACCCCGGCGGAGAACGGTGGATCCGATAGGCTGATACACAAGCGGGTTATGCACTAAATGCTTGACCTTGTAAAAGCGTGCAAGCTAGCCTTGGCACGTATCGCACATGGGTGTGCGATATTGCACAGTGGCGAATGGTTCGCTTCTGCCGTAGACGAAAGTAGTTCTGATGACCATGAAGCGTCTGGCCCTCAAGGTTGCGGGTGTTCTGTCCGTGGCGGTGTTCTTGTCCGCCTGTTCTTCGGATGCTGAGTCGGCAAATTCGGAGGAGACGCTGGAGACGATGGATCCAGTGGTGTTGACGGTGAGCGAGCCGTTGACGGCAACGTCCTCGAATTTTCTTGCGCTGACCGCGTTCATGGATCGGGTGCGGGAGGAGACCGGAGGCAAGGTCGATTTCGAGGTCTATACGGACAGCACGTTGCACCCGATCGTGGAGGCGTTGCCGGCGATCGAGTCGGGGCTCACCGATATCACCTTGTTCTCGCCGTCCGTGTTTCAGGACGAAGCGCCTTCCACGTTTTGGGCGCAGGGACTCGGGTCGTTTGCGTTTGGCAGCACGCCCGAAGAGAAGCTCGCGGGATCGCCCGCGCTGCTCGGCACCATCGACTCTTCAGAGGACATTAGACGGGACCTCCTGGCACACAGCGCCGTCCCCCTTGCATCGTGGATCTCGGACTCGTACTCAATGCTGTGCACAAAACCTGTGAAGACCGCTGAGGATGCTCAAGGCTTGCTGGTGCGCACTCCGGGGTCGCCCTACACGGAGGAAGTGGAGGCCCTGGGGATGACCAACGTTTTCCTCGAGAACGCTGAGATGTACGAGGGCTTGCAGCGAGGCGTCATCGACTGTGTGGTCGGAAGCATCCCCCCGAACATGAACTCCGGTCTGTGGGAGGTGGCGAAGTACTTTGTGCCGCTCCAGTTCTCCGCGAACGTGGGCTCCGGTTACATCATGAATAAAGAGACGTGGGATTCGTTGCCAGGTGATGTTCAGGAGATCATCCAGAACGCGAAGGGTACGATCACCACGGACTATCTCCGGAATACGGCCATTCAGAATGCCCGGTGGGTCGAGGAAGCGCCTGGGCAGCAAGTGCAGTTTCTGCCAGTGGACCCTGAACTGGCAGCAACACTGAAGTCGGCTCAAGCCGAACTCACCGAGCGGCTCGCCGAGACGGCTCCCGACTTCGCCGATCCGACGACAGAGATCACAGCGTTCAAGGACTATTTCGCCGAGTGGGAGGGGATCCTGCGCGACGAGCTCGGGGTCGAACCCAACGACGGGTCCACGGAGGCCATCTTGGAGTCATACCGCACCCTGGCGACGGACTTCGACTGGGACAAATACCAAGACAGGCTCAACGAATTCCTCCAGGAGAGCGCAAAGTAACCGAGGCCGGCGTAGCGCCACAAGTGGGCAGCCATTACCGCCAATGGCCCAAACTCGGGATGTTTTAGTCGAAGGAGGTTGACTCAGTGCAGGACTCACGCTCGGCCGGACACGGCGCTGGCTTGCTGGCAGGACGGCAACGGCCGCGTGCCGTAACTGCAGGTGCCAATTGCGGCGCGAAACCGAATACTTCCTCGGCCACAGGGGGTATGCGATGAAGGATGCACTGTGGCTCCGCTGTATTGACGGTATCGTGCGCGGCGCGGTCGCCGTTGTGGCAATCATCGTCGCACTGATGATGCTCCATGTGGCCCTGGATACCGCCGGTCGCAACATCTTCCTTCAGCCGTTGCCTGGCACCCTCGAGGTGGTCAGCTACGTCTGGATGCCCGCGATCGCGATCCTTGCCCTTGGCTACGCACAGCTCACGAATGAACAGATCCGTGCCACGGTCATGACCGAGCACACCTCACCCAGAACGCGACGTGTACTCGAAGTAACTGCTGAGATCGTCGGCGGGCTTGTCGTTCTCTTTTTGACGGTGCTCAGCGCGGCGAACCTCATGGATTCGCTGCGGCTCGGTTCGACGTCCACCGGAGCGCGATGGCTCCCGCTGTGGCCAGGTCAGCTGATCATCGTTGTGGGCTTCGGGATCGTCGTCCTCGCGGCAATCGCCCGGACCTATCGTCTCCTCCACGGTGAAGAGATAGCCGAACAGGATCTCATTTCCGACGAGGAAGGCGTGACCATTGCCTAGTATGCCTGTGATGACTGTGGAACCGGCTGCTCCGGCACCACGAGTTCGACCGAAGGTTCCGACGTTCGTCATGTGGATCCTGGGTGTTTCCGCCGTGGCGGTCGCAGGGGCGATGCTCTTTGGTGAAGCACCGAAGCTGACTGTCGGCGTGCTGGCCATCGTCCTCCTTCTCCTTCAGCTGGCGGTCGGTATCCCGATCGGGTATTCGATGATCATCACTTCGGCGATCGGGCTTCTGGGGATGCTCGGCTATCGTGTGGCCACCTCGTCTATCGGGAACATCGTCGAGGACTCCGTAACATCATGGTCCCTCAACGTGGTGCCCCTCTTCGTGCTCATGGGAATCGCGATGTGGAAGGGAGGCATCACAGGCAAGGCCTACTCAGTCGCGAGACAGTGGCTCGGATGGTTGCCTGGAGGTCTGGCGATCGCCACGAACATCGCGGGCGCTGGGCTGGCCACCACGAGCGGCAGCACAGTGGGAATCACGTTCGCACTCGCACGCATGTCCCTTCCCGAGATGCTCTCGGCGGGGTACCGGTCGACTCTTGCGACGGGATCGGTTGCCATGGCCGGGACGCTAGGGCAGGTGATTCCGCCCAGCATCCTCTTAGTTATCTATGCCGGCGTCGCATCGGTGCCTGTGGGCCCCCAGCTGTTGGCTGGCCTGGTTCCGGGTCTCCTTCTCGCAGGGGGATTCTGCCTCGTCGTCGTTCTCTGGGCGATTCTTCGCCCAGCAGACGCGCCGCGAGCGCAACTCGAGGGAGTCACTTGGAGAAGCCGCCTGCTTGCTCTTCGAGACATCGTGCCTCTTGCGGTCGTCGCTCTTATCGTCATCGGAGGCATGGCGAGCGGCTTCTTCACGGCATCTGAATCGGCGGCCTATGGCGCCCTCGCCGCATTACTCGTCAGCTGGCTTTCCTTTGGACGAGGAAAGCGAGGTGTTCGTGGCACCTGGGTCTTTCTCCGGGAAACGTTCATCGAATCGGTTAGGTCCATCTCCGGCCTTTTCATCATCCTCGTCGGAGCGCTCATGCTTGCGCGCCTGCTCACGATCAGCGGGCTGGCGCAGCAACTGACGGGCTGGCTCTTGGACCTCAACCTCGGGCGGGTCGAGCTGCTCCTCCTGCTGATCGTCTTCTCCATCGTGCTCGGCATGTTCCTCGAATCGCTTCCCATGATCCTGCTGACCGTACCCCTTTTGCAGGCTCCGCTCGAGGCGATCGGTGTGGACATGATCTGGTTCGGCGTGTTCATGATCATCATGTGTGAGATCGGTATGGTGTTCCCTCCCATAGGACTCCTTACGTTTATCGTGCATCGTCTTGCCCAGAACCCGCAGGTGAATGTGGGCAAGACGGTCACTTTGGGTGATGTGTTCAAGGGCATCATGCCGTTCGTTGCGGTCGCCTTGCTCGTGACGGGAATTCTGATCGCATGGCCGGACATCGTGCTTTGGATACCCTCCCTGTCCGGCGGATAAGGCGAGCCTCTGTTGTGGAAGCCGAATGAGATTCGCTGTGATTCACGACAGTCTGCGCGTCGCAGAGGGTTGCGGTGGAGCCTGGTCCGACGGGTGGCAGAACCCGAGTTCTTCCACGAGCGGTTCTCCGAAGAGGACGGGGTCGTCTCCGCGCTGGTGGGTCTTGACGTCGTCAGCGCGATGCGAGAGCGTACGGCATTCACCAGGGAGCTCTTGGACCGCCTTCGCGGATTGGGTCTGATCGTCGCCACGGTGCGGTGAATCGCTCGATCAAATTCGCTGCCGCTGACAACCTCTCCCTCGGTTCCGTGCGGCCACGGTAAAATCCGGGGCCGCCTACTTCGACTCCGCCGGCAAGGACCTGCTGGTGGGCCTGCTGCTGGCTGCCGCCCGGGCGGAGAACCGAGCGAGCAGGTGCATTACTGGCTGACCCCGCCCACCGAGGACCAGGCGATGCAGCATCTGCACGAGGCCGGGTGGCGGACGGAGACCGAAGCGGTGGCCGGCGCGATCAATGCCTCGGATAAACAGCGCGAGGGCATCTACGGCACATCCCGGCAGGTGGCCTCGCGCTTGAAGAACGAAGAAATCGCCGCCTGGGTGTGAATCCGCCGGCCCGGACGATGACCGGCCGCAGTTCTTCCCAGAGGAGTTCGTGCGGGGAAGAACACCCTTTACGCCCTGTTAAAGGAGGGTGCGGGCACTGCCGGGCCCCTGGTGAATTCGCTAACCGGGGCCACCGTGACGGCCGCCGAGGAGTACGCCGTCGCCCAGTGCGGGGGGCCGGCTGGGCATCCCGATGCTATGCGTGCCCGATGAGGCCGCCAATGTCTGCCGGTGGGCGAATCTGCCCGACCTCTACAGCCACTACGGATCCCGCGGCATCGTCCGTCTTCACGTTGCTGCAGTCCTGGTCCCAAGGGGTGGACGAGTGGAACGACTCCGGAATGAAACGACAACGTCGTCACCTACGGCGGCATCGCCGAGGAGGAGGGGTTCATCAGCGAGCGGCACAGCGTGCGCGGCTTCCACTCACGACCAGTTGAACCGGCGACCATCGAACTGCTGCTCGAGACCGCCCAAGTGTCACCATCCTGGTGCAATTCCCAGCCCTGTCAGGTTCAAGATCAATGTCTCTGATCCCCCGCGAACGGGTTTCGGATCGGCCGTGCAGCGCTTGAAGACGCTGTTCGCATCCTCAGCTGACGTTCAGGCCGACTGCGGCGTCCGCACCCGTTCGCGGTCGATGCCCATGTCAGTTCTCCGGGGGCGCCACTTCGATCTCGGCTCCTTCGAGCAGCTCGCAGGCCCGCACCTGGCAGCCGAGGCGGCTGTTCTCGCGGTAAGTGTCCATGACCTCGAGCAGGTCGTTCTCGTCCCTGCTGGAGGGCGTGACCTTGTCAAACACATCGGCGGGCAGATAGACATGGCAGGTCGCGCAGGAGACATCGCCGCCGCACTCCCCCTCGATCTCTTCGATGTTGTTGTCAACGGCGATGCGCATGAGCGTCTCACCGTCCTTGGCGTCGATCGTGCGGACGTCCCCGCCAGGGAGACGGAATCGGATCGTGGTCATAGGTCCTGCTCTCTTCGGATTCAGACGGTCTGAAAAATTCGTACATTGTTCGGATTAAAGCGCGCCCGCATCTCGGTGAAGCCGGTCACGCTGCGGTCCGCGATCCACCTGGGGTTCTCGGGGTCGAGGATCTCGAGGTCGGGGAAAGCGGCGAGCACCTTCGTGTAGAAGGTGCTAAGTTCCAGACGCGCAAGGTACCGGCCGAGACAGAGATGGACACCGGCACTAAATGCCAGGTGTTCGTTAGGCGTGCGCTCGATGTCGAAGCGGCTCGGCTGCTCGAACCGTCGTTCATCCCAGTTCGCGGAAACGAGATATCCGACCACCCAGTCACCGGCCCTGATGTGCCGACCCTGCCATTCGAAGTCTTCGTTTGCGATTCGGAGTCGGTTCTTCGCAGGCGTCGACCACCGAAGGACTTCGTCAACGGCGCCACCGGCCTTGCCCGGGTCCTCGAGCAGCTTCGCCCGCTGATCCGGGTGTGTCATCAGCAGCCACAGGCCCGTGCCGGCCGAATTGCGGGTGGTCTCCATCCCGCCGGCAATGGTGCCCGCGAAGCGGCTCTTCACTTCATGGAGGCTCAGTTCGTCGCCGTCGACCGTCATCTGCGTGATCACAGTCGCGAAGTCGTCCTGGGGATTGCGCTTGCGCTCTTTTGCCATCTCGGCGCAGTAGTCGAGCAGCTTCTTCTTCCCGAACTTCGAGGTCGCGACCTCGTCGCCGTCGATCGTGAACTTCGGGTCTCCGGCGGCAAGCCACTGCCATGCCGCGAGGCTCAGGTAATCCCAGTCCGATTCCGGCACTCCCAGCAGACGGAGGATCACCTTTGCCGGCAGGGGCGCGGCGAGATCCTCGATGATGTCGATCTCCCCGCCCTTCTCCACCGCTTCTGCGATGATCTCATCAACGATCCGCTCGACCTCGGCGCGCATCTTCCCGATCGCCGGAGCGGAGAAGTGCTTGTTGAAGGGTCTGCGGTAGAGGCCGTGAATCGGCTCATCGAGTGTGCTGGGGCCTACGTCGTAGGCGAGTTCGAAGCGCTCCTCCGGAGTGAGGCGCTTCGGCGCGCGCGGCACACGCGTGTCCCACCGGTTGCTCAACTTATCGGAAGCGAGCAGATACTCCTTGACGTCGTCGTATCGAGTCACCGCCCAATAGCTCTTGCCGTAGCTGGCGTCCTCCGTCCAGTGAATCGGATCCTCGTCGCGCAGCACCTTGAAGGTGTCCTGATAGTCGCCCTTCGCATACCAGTGCGGGTCGAGCAGCGTATTGTCGATCTGTGACCAGTCTGTCGTCATCGCCTGCCACCTCCTTCGATCATGCATATAGTGTATATCAAAATGGCCCGCGTGTACTAGAACCGGCCGGATCACGCTGCGAGAAGGAGCAGAGCGGGGCCCGTGGGCCCCGCTCTCATCCGAACTGCGATCAGGCGGACTGCAGAATCTGCGCCTTGCTCGGTGAGAAACGTGCCTTCATCTCGCGGAATCCGGTGTTGGTACGGTCCTGGAGCCACTGCGGGCGGTCCGGCTCGAGGACCTCCAGGTCGGGGAACGCGGCGAGCACCTTCGTGAAGAGCGTCTGGAGTTCAAGCTTCGCCAGATACCGCCCCATGCAGAGGTGCACTCCGACACTGAGCGACAGGTGGTCGTTCGGCGTCCGGTCGATATTGAATCGGCTCGGGTCCTCGAACTGCCGCTCGTCCCAGTTCGCGGATAGCGTGAACCCGAGGACCCAATCGCCCGAGCGGATGCGCCGACCGCGCCAGTCGAAGTCGTCGGTCGCGACGCGCAGCCGGCTCTTCGACGGCGTCGACCAGCGCAGCACCTCGTCGACCGCGGCTCCCGCCTTGCTCGGATCCGCGAGCAGTTTTGCCCGCTGCTCCGGATTGGTAAGGAACAGCCAGAGGCCGACCCCGCCTGCGTTCGCGTGGTCTCGAGACCAGCGCCGATCATGCCCACCAGCTGGACCTTGAGCTCGTGGAGGCTGAGGGGATCGCCATCGACCGTCGCCTGGGCGGTGACGGTCACGAAATCGTCGCGGGGATTCTCACGACGGTCCAGTGCCATCTGCCCGCAGTAGTCGAGCAGCTTCCGCCGTCCGTACAGGGATGTGGCCACCTCATCGCCATCGCGCATGAACTTCGGTTCGGAGGCCGCAAGCCATTCGTTCGCCGCGAGTGCGATGTAGTCCCAGTCCTCCTCGGGCACGCCAAGCCAGCGCAGGAGGACCTTCATCGGCAGCGGCGCCACGATGTCGTCGATCAAATCGATCTCGCCGCCCTTCTCGATGGCCTCGGCGATGAGCTCGTCGACGATCCGCTCGATGTCCGCCCTCATCTTGCCCACCGCCGGCGCGGAGAAGTGCTTGTTGAACGGGCGGCGGTAAAGTTCGTGCAGCGGGTTGTCCAGCGTGACGGCGACCACGTCCCAGCCGAGTTCGTGCCTCTCCTCGGGGGTCAACCGCTTGGGGGTGCGCGGAACGCGCGTGTCCCAGTGGGAGCTGAACTTCTCCGGGCTCAGGAGCAGCTCCTTGGTGACGGCCCAGTAGTCCTTGCCGTAGCTCGTGTCCTGAGTCCAGTGCACGGGATCCTCGTCACGCAGCACTTGAAAGTATCGTGGTGGTTCGCGGCCGCGTACCACGCCGGGTCCAGTAGCAGGTTGTCGATTTCCGTCCAGTCCCGCGGCATGCGGCGCTCCTCTCCTCGTGGGGAAATCCCTCGAATAGCGTACCGGTTATGCACTAAATGACAATCGTCGGCTCATCCGGCCCGCACACGCGCGGTGAGCGGGTCGAACTCGATGCCGGGCCGATACAGGTTGTCGAAGGTGCCGGTGGCCTCCATCAGCAGCGCCGTCGGCGCGTCCTCCAGGAGGATCCCCCCTCCCTTCACCTTCGCGCCCGCGGCATCCACCCGGCAGAACGGCAGGCGACGCTCCGTGGCCTCACGGAAGGCCGGGTGCATCACGGTAAGCGTCACCTCGCCGTCGATGACCTCAAGCCAGGGCTCCCGCAGGCGCACCGCGAGCAGACCGCCGTGCGCGTCGAACTCGACCCCGCCTCCGAAGCGAAAAACCTGCGGTCCACCATCGATCGTCTCGACGCCGACAAGGGGAAAGGCGATACGGCCATCATCTGCGATCGAGGCCCCCCCGCTAACGTCAGTCACCCCCTCGCTGCCGTCGACGTACTGCCGAAAGCTCTCCTTGACGCCCCACAGGAGTTCGCCAGCGGTTGCCATGAACACCACCTCCACTTTTAAGTCGTTACGCTATATTGGCACATAGTGCAAAGTTATAACTACCTATCCCGCACTTGCCGCCACATCCACCGCGCATCGCCGCGCGATCCGAAGGAGGTCTGATGAGCACCGCAACCGCCGTCATCTACCGAGGGCCACGGTCCTTCACGCTTGAGGAGGTCGCCCTGCCCGATATCGGGCCCGGCGAGATGCTCATCGAGGTGCTGCTGTGCGGCGTCGACGGCTCGGAGCTCAAGATGTTCAACGGCGACATCGATCACATCGAGCAGAAGAAGCCGCTCGTCTTCGGTGATGAGATCATCGGCCGTGTCGCCGAAATCGGCGAGCGGGCCAGCGCCGAACGCGGCATCGCCGTCGGCGACCGCGTCACCGTCGAGGCACGCTGGCCATGCCCGGAGGGTTGCCGCAACTGCCGCAAGGGCCAATACTTCCTCTGCAAGAACAATCCGAACGCCCACGGCTACGGCACGATCGCCCTCGCGGTCGAACCGGGTCTCTGGGGTGGATACGCCACCCACGTGTTCGTGCCCCAGGGCGGCCTGGTGTACAAGGTGCCGGAGGTGCTTCCGGACACGGCGGCGCTCTTCGGCTGCTCCGTACTCGCCAATGGCCTGCGCTGGACGAACGTATCCGGGGCCGGCCCCGACACGAGAGTCGTCGTCATCGGCCCCGGCCCCCAGGGTCTGGCATGCGTCCTCACGGCATCACGGGCCGGCGCCGAGGTGGTCAGTGTCGGCCTTGAGCGAGACGCCGCCCGGCTCGCACTCGCCGCGGAACTCGGCGCCACTCACACGGTCGCGATCCCGGACGGCGAGGCCCCCGAAGCAACAGCCGCACGCATCCGTGCGCTCGTCGGCGAGGTCGATATCGTCATCGACATCGCTGGATCCGTGCCGGCGAAGCAACTCGCCTGGGAGGTCGTCTCTCAGCTCGGCACGATCACCAATGTCGCCGTAGCAAGCCCGCGCGTCCAGGAGATCGACTTCCTCTCCAGCCTCCGGAAGGAGCTGACGATCCTCAACCTGACCTCGCACCCGCATACAGTCGGCGAATCGCTCGACCTCGCCGCGGAACTCTACGAAGACGGCATCGACCTCGGCCGGCTGATCTCTCACGAGTTCAGCCTCGCCGATGCAGCGAAGGCCATCGACGTCGCCGCATACCGCACGGAGGAGATTCCGATCAAGGTCGCGTTGAATCCTGCACTGTAAGGGGCCGGAATGCCCGTCTATCCGGCGCAGTCGACAGCACGTCCCAGCGATCGCACGAGGTCGTCCCGATACTCCCGTGCAGAACGCGAGCCCGGTGCGATCCGGTCGAACCCATGCGGGCAGCCCGGATACACGCGCAGCTCGGTCATGACGCCCGCCCCGATCAGGCGGCTGCAGTAGTCGAGGCACTCGTCGAGGAACAGATCGCAGTCGCCGACGAATATCGATGCCGGCGCAAGCCCGGCGAGATCCGTGGCCCGCGACGGCGCAGCATACGGCGACACGTCGTCACCGCCGAACGCGTCCCCGAGATACGCCCGCCAGGCGAACAGATTCTTCTCTCGATCCCACACTCTGGGATCGGTGATGGCAAGGCTCGAGGGTGTTCGGTTTCTATCGTCGAGCATCGGATATACGAGCATCTGGTGCGCGATCGGGACCTCGCCACGGTCGCGGGCCATGAGCGCCACCCCGGCTGCAGTCCCGCCCCCTGAGCTCGCGCCGCCGACCAGGATCCGCTCGGCATCGACTCCGAGCGCCTGGGCGTTGCCGTGGACCCAGCGCAGCGCCGCATAAGCGTCCTCCACCTCGGCAGGAAACGGATGATCAGGCGCGAGCCGCGGATCGACCGAGAAGATCACCACGCCGGTTGCCGCGGCCAGTGCCGCCAGCAACACACCGTCCTGCCCCGCGTGGCCGAGCACATGGCCGCCACCGTGTATCCAGACCATGCTCGCCGCGCTGTCACCCCGCTTCGGCGGCCCGTACCTTCGCACCAGAACCTCGCCGGAGCTGCCCAGCCCGGGCGCCCACTCGTCTGAGAGCTCCACGACGCCAGGCTCGATCTCCCGATCCGACCCGGCGACGCTCCCGCGCCGCGCCTTGCGTGTCCCTGGCAGATCCGCAAGGTCCTGCGATAGCCCGGACGCGACGGCGACCGCGAGTTCTTCGTTCATTCTCGGTGTCAGATCAGACAAGGCCTCTCCGTTCAGCGATCGACAAATGCCCAATATGTGCATAGTTTTACATCATGAGCTTAGACCCGACTGACTCGCGGACGATGGAAATCGAGCACCTGGAGCGGACACCGGGTCGATTCGCGACGGTGATGCTCATTCTGATCCTCGGCCTTCAGACATCATTCGGTCCGCTGTCGTCAGGCCTCTATATGCCGGCGCTGCCCGAACTCGCACGTAACCTCGGAACGACGGATTCAGCAGCCCAGCTCACCCTCACCCTGAGCCTCATCGGTCTCGGGGCAGGTCAATTCCTGTGGGGTCCACTCAGTGATCGTTTTGGTCGACGACGGCCTCTGATGCTCGGCGTCGCACTCTTCGTGGTCGCATCTCTCGCGTGCGCGCTCGCCCCGACCATCGAGGTGCTGATCGCTGCGCGCCTGCTGCAGGGCCTGGGCGGTGCCTCGGGCGTCGTCATCTCGCGCGCAATCGTCCGCGACGTGTATGGGGAGACCGGCCTCGCGCGGGTCTACTCCCGGCTCCTCCTCGCGGGCAGCCTCGCCTCGATGCTCTCCCCTCTCCTCGGCAGCGCAGTCCTGCAGATCTCGGACTGGCGCGGCATCTTCACCGCACTCGCGGGATTCGGTCTCGTGCTCCTCGCGCTCTGCGCACCATTCCTGCCGGAAACGCTCCGAGGACCCTCGGCGCCGGCCGTCGGGCGAAAAGCCCTCCGCGAGTACCTCACGCCACTGCGCAAGGGAAGCTTCCTGTTCTTCGCCCTCACCCTCGTCATCAGCACTTCAACTGTCTTCACCTACCTCACCTTCATCTCATTCGTGATGCAGGTCGAGCGTGGTCTCGACCCGATCGGGTTCGCCATCGTGTACGGCGTGAACGCAGCAGCGATCCTCCTCGGCAGCCAGCTTGTTCCGCTGCTCGTGCGGCGCTTCCGGCTCGAGCAGCTGCTGATCGCGAGCCTCATTCTGTCGGTGCTCGGATCCGTGGGCGTCCTGCTGTCGAGCGCCGTTCACGCACCCCTCTGGGTCCTCCAGATCGCGCTCTTCATCACGACCTTCCAACTCGGCATCGTTTCACCCGTCTCCATGTCGCTCGCCCTTCGCCGAATCAGCCGCAGCACGGGAGGTGCATCGGCGATACTCGGCGGAGGGCAGTTCCTCATCGGCGGATTTCTCACCGGGAGCGTCGCGGCACTCCTGGGCTCATCGTCGATCACCATGGGATCGACGATGATCGCTACGGGGACCGTGGCCCTGATGCTGGGTCTGCTCGGCGTCCGACTGGATCAGGTCGACTCGAACTGAGTCCAGCCCCGCGTCGCCGCCTGGAGATCAATTCAGCGCGGCCGGATCGAAGGTCTCGGTGTACACGTAGAGCCGTGTGAGGCGAACCGACGCGATCCGCCATTCACCATTGACTTTACGATAGCGCTCCCAGTAGTGCCCGGCACCTCGAAACCGATAGCCGGCCTGCGGCCAGACCAGCACATCCTCCATCGGCCATATACCTTCAGCCTCGCCGTCCGCAGTGAACGTGATCTCCGGCTGATGTCCGTGGTGAACCGTGACCACGCCCGCGAGGAAGGCTTCGATCCTCTCCATGAACGCATCGACGCTCGTGCCCGTCCGCGCGCGCTCGGGAACCGACGGCTGCAAGGCGATGACGTGCGAGGGAACTCCGCTCTCCATCGGGCCGATCTGCGCCCCCTCGGTGAACACCGACCGAAGCAGCTCCCAGTCGCGCATGTCCACGCCCCTGAAATAGCGGGCCTTGAGCTGCCGGATCGCCTCGACATCGTCAAGCATCGGCCGAGCGCTGCTGTCGTTCGATGTCACGTCAACCGCCTCGTCATCGTCTCTTCACGCACCCCACGGGCTAACCGGCGTGCCGTGCGTCCGTTTGCAGCCATCGGCATTGCGGCGGAGGACAGCCGCAGAGTAGCTTGATAATGCACACTATATGCAAAAACCCGGAGGCGTGAGCAACATGGCCGACCCGACAGACCTCGACTATCGGCTTCGGCTGCTCGAGGACGAACGCTCGATCCAGAGGACGATGGCACGATACGCTCACTCGCTCGATCACGGCGATCTCGACGCGTTCATGGACTGCTGGGCAGAAGGCGCGGTCCTGGAATGGCCGATCACCGGCCGGCTGGAGGGACGAGACGCCCTGCGCGCAGGGTTCAGCCGACACATGCATGCGCCAGAACACGTACACAAGCACCTCATGGTGGAGCCACTGATCGAAGTCGACGGCGATACCGCTTCGGCGACGAGCATGTTCGCCCGCCTGGACTTCTTCGATGGGCGGCCGATCGTGCACAGCTTCGGTCGGTACTTCGATAAGTTCGCACGCTGCCCTGATGGCATCTGGCGGCTCACTCACCGTCTGCCGGCCGCCGAAGCGTTCTGCCCCGACCTCGGCATCGTGCTCAGGCCCGGACTCGATCCGGTGCCCGGTGCAACTGTCGCCGTGGGCTAGCCATCCCGCCCCCCCCACGAAGATAAGGTCGGATCATGCAATATCTGGATTCTCCACTACCTCCGACACAGAATAGACCCATGGCGCCACTAACAACTCCCCTCACGACTCCCCGCGGTGCACAGACACTCGCTCGGGGACTCGCAATTCTCCAGTACCTTGTCGACATGGGCACCCCGGTTACCGCAACTGCGATAGCAGAACAGACAGGCACGCATCAGAGCTCTGCCTCTCGACTGCTCAAAGCGCTGATCGAAGCGGGCTACGTGCGGAAGGTGCGAGGGGAAGGCTTCGCGGTGGATGTCGGGGTGTTCTCCCTCGCGGCCACCACCGCCCGCGTATTCGCGCCCACCGAAAAAACCCAACTCAAAATGCGCGAGTTGAGCAACGAATCACCCGATCTGATCATCACGCTCGGCGCGCTCTGGAAAGACACGCTGGTTCATCTCTACCGGGTTTCTAACAATGACATCGTTCCCCTGTCGGTTTCAGCAATGCCGCTTCATCTCTCGTCGCATGCGCTCCTCATCCTGCTCGAAATGCCTGAGGACCAAGCGCTCGAAGCATTGGAGAGTTCCCGTAGACGCTTCGGGTGGGAACGCCCGACCAAGAACGTTCCGGACACCGAAGCAGGAGTACTCGAGGCAGCCCGGGAACGCTATGACGACGGCATCTTGATCCTCGACCGTTGGCGGAGCCCATCCCGCCGCCAGGGAGCGATTCGAATCAACGCCACATGGGGACCTGCCGGACTCGCATACATTGGGGATCTCAGTTCCCTTTCGCGACCGACGCTGAAGGAGCTGCTCACGGAGGGTGCCCAGGCTATCGAGGCGACGCTTGATTAAGAACAGGGCGTGTCTCAGAGCCTGTTCCTGAACCTGCAAGCGGTGCCGCAGGCTGGCCGGCACCCGATCGGAGGTTGTTAAACGGGCGGAACTTCTGGTAGTGCGGTGATTGTCGAGATCGCCGAAGCTACAGGAATTCCTTCGTGTTAGATTGCTATGCCCGGAACGAAAACGCCAACGGCCGCGCGCAAACTCGCGGAAGGGGCCGGAGGAGGCACCGGGGCCGCGACGGGCCATTTCAGAATCCGTTCGGCACAGATCCCGGCGTTGGTCCTATCCAGTATCTCGCTGAGCTGCCCATCAGGCCGATCGGAGATTTGGACTTGGCTCCGCACGCCAGTAGCGCCCGATCCTATCGAAAGATCGGACGCCACCGACGTGTCAGAGTATCCTCGCCTTAATGCTGGTGGGTTGTCAGGTCGTAGTCCTTGGACTCTCTGGTGAGCAGGATAAAAATAATGCTGACCAGCGCCATTCCCATTAGGTACCAGACCACAGGGGCGATGGACTGCCCCGAGGATGCGTAGATCGTGGCGAGGATCGTTGGCGTGAAGCCCGCGCCGATGAGGGTCGCGAACTGGTACCCCAGGGAGGCCCCAGTGTAGCGAGAGGTTGTGCCGAACTGCTCGGAGATGAACGCCGCCAGCGGGCCATAGATTACGGAGTGGCAGACCAGGCCGATGGTGAATGTCGCGAAGATCAGCAGCACGTTGCCGGTGGCCAGCCAGGAGAACATCGGGAAGATCAGGGCCACGAACAGCAGCGAACCGACCACCATGACCGGACGCCGACCCACTCGATCAGAGAGCCGGCCCATGCCCACCAAGGAGAACACGCTGATGAGGGATGCCCCGGCGAAGGCATAGAGTACCGACTGCCGGTCGGCACCGTTCTCGACTGCGTAGGCGATCGCGAAGGTGGCTAGGAACACTTGGAGCCCGAACACTGAGGCCCCGGCAAGCATCGTATAGATCAGGGCACGCGGGCGGCGTAACACCTCGAGGATCGGGACCTTGCGCTTGGCCGGGGAGCCCTTGGCGGCCTCCTTCGCCAAGGCGGCCTGGAAGATCGGGCTCTCCGAAATCCGGGAGCGGACGAAGATGCCGACACCCAGCAGCACGAACGAGAAGAGGAACGGGATGCGCCAGCCCCAGGAGAGAAAATGCTCCTCCGGCATGGCTGCGAACATGCCCATAATGAGAGTTCCCAGGGCGGCGCCCGTCGGAGCGCCGGCGTTGGCGAAGGATGCGGCAAAGCCGCGACGGCCCTGAGGGGAGTGCTCCAGGGCCATCAGGGCGGCCCCACCCCACTCGCCGCCTACGGCAATGCCTTGGCAGACTCGGAGCAGAATCAGAATGACTGCTCCCCAGGACCCGATCACGGCGGCGCTTGGAATCAAACCGATAAGTGCAGAGACTACGCCCATGAGGAGCATGGAAATGATGAGCATCTTCTTCCGGCCCAGACGGTCGCCGAAGTGTCCGAAGACGACCCCGCCGAGGGGACGCGCGAGGTAGCCGGCGGCGAAGGTGCCGTAGGCGGCAACCGCCCCGGCAAGCGGGTCGAGGTTGGTGAAAAATACGTGAGGAAAGACCAAGGCTGCGGCCGAGGCGTAGAGCAGGAAGTCGTAGAACTCGATCGTGGATCCGAGGTAGCTCGAGAGGATGACCTTGCGGGCTTCCGTAACGCGAGAGCGGGCGTCCATCGATGCCAGGACGTTGTTGGCTGGTGACGACATGGTCGTTCCTTACTGGAAGAGGTGAACTGGGAGATCGGGCTCGGGATTAAACGCCAGCACGAATCGTGCTGCATTCCCCCGAAGCAGCGAATCAGAAGTGGAATTCACTGACAGATCAGCTCGCATTCGCCGATTTGCGGAGAACTAACTCTTAGAATTGCCCTTGAAACGAGGTCGATTGGAGCGGTGACTCCACCAGTAAGTACAATCATTCCTTTTTCAAGACCTCTTCCCTGATGATGAAGTTCGCGGACCAGGTACGTGACCGCTTCCGCAGGAGAACCCATCGCAGCGGAGCCGCGGCCGAATTGCACATGCTCGCCGTTGGAGAAGCTGAGGATCAGATCCTCCGGCGCGGACGAGATCGTCGTGAATGAACTCGTCACATATCCTGCAGCGGAGGAGCCGTCGGCTGTATTGTCGGCCCAAGTAAACTCATAGCTTTCCCACCGAGGGTCTACAACCTCGATAGCCACGGCCCACAATCCTGAGCTGACGACATCGTGTGCCGTGATATTTGGTCCGGATAATTCTGCTTCGGCGCGGAAGGCAAACTCCGGCTCGGCCTTGGGATGGATGAATCTGTTCAGCTGAATAGGTTGATCAAGAAGCATCCCATCCCACAAACACCCAAAATTTGGCTTCTTGATGCCGAGCGCATCGCGCATCGCTTTTGAAGTCCATCCGAGCTTGTATCCGGTTTGTTTTTCCCCGATGCGACGACGCTCGGCATTCCGTTCAGCGGCTATGGCCCAGGCCTCTTCATCTGTCAATCCTTGAGCGTGGCGTGAGAACGGTTCGATTCCCACGACACGGCGCTCAGCCTCTTCGAGCTTCATTGCTGCCTTAGCGAGGTCCACTTCTTGCCCCCTATCCCGGAGATAGCGCTAGTACTGATGTCATGACTTAAGGCTTGGCTGTGTGTTGCGTGATCCACAGGATGGCCCCTCGATCCTTTTATCCGTCATTTCTTCAGCACCGCCGTCGTCACGCCGAAACCGGCAATGTATTCCTTGATGGGTTTGTAGAACTCGTAGGTGACCTCGTACTCGCCGCAGGCGCGCAGCGCGGAGTAGGCGGCGACCC
>NZ_JBNHIC010000052.1:0-22411 GCF_059092905.1 Arthrobacter sp. B0427-1-12
CCATCCGGGTGGACGGCGGACTCGTGTGGTCGGCATGACCACCGCTCGGGGCGACAACCAGCAATACAGCAGAATCTGATTCATCACAACCACTACCTGAACCGGCCCGGGTTCTGTAGGGGACTGTTTTCCGAGGAGGACGACAGTATGCCTAGGCCGAAGTTACGAGGGGCTGATCGCTCTGGTTCCTAGTGGTTCCGGGCGGTCAGCCCTCTTTTGTACCACCGTTTGTAGCCACTAAATTATTGGCGTGCCGTCCGAGTTATGCGGGTGGACAGGTCTGCTCTTGTGGCATGGCGAAATCGCAGCAGGCCGTGCACGTAGCCCGGACGAAGTCGCGGCGGGTGAACAAGGCCGGCGAAACGGTCGAGTACGAGTCGGTGCTGCTGCGCCGGACCTACCGGGACGGGGGCAAGGTCAAGCACGAGACGCTGGCGAACCTCGCAGCCCTGCCCGACCAGGCGGTCGAGGACCTGCGTGCGTCGCTGGCCGGCAAGACGCTGATCGAGGCGACTGCCGGGCTGGAGATCGTCCGGTCGCTGCCGGCCGGGCATGTTGACGCGGTCACCCGGATGGCCAGGGGACCGGGGTTCGAGGCAATGCTCGGACCGGCCTGCCGTCAACGCGAGATCCGGCCTGGGCCCTGTGTCCACGGACGAGGCCTATGCCGCGATGGACTGGCTGCTCGCCCGGCAGGAGGGCATCGAGAAGAAACTGGCCCGCCGCTGGCTCGGCGCCGAAGCCAACCCGCGGAAGCTGGCGCTGTTTGATCTGTCCTCATCCTGGGTGACCGGGCACCACAATCCGCTGGCCGCCCGCGGCTATTCACGGGACCGGAAGAAGGGCGTCGAGCAGATCGAATACGGCATGCTCGCCACCCGGGACGGAGTCCCGGTCGCGGTCCGGGTCGTGCCCGGCAACACCGCGGACCCGGCGGCTTTCACGAGGATTGCCGGGCAGATCAAGGACCTGGCCGGGGTCGAGGAGATGGTCATGGTCGGAGACCGCGGCATGGTCACTACGCCCGCATCCGGGCTCTGCAGGAAACAGGCGGCCTGGGCTGGGTGACCTGCCTGCGCGCCCCGGCGATCCAGGACCTGGCCGCCGACGACGGCCCGCTGCAGATGAGCCTGTTCGATACCCAGGACCTGGCCGAAATCGCCCACCCGGACTACCCCGGCGAACGCCTCATCGCCTGCCGCAATCCCGCCCTGGCCGAAGATCGGGCCCGCAAACGGGCCGAACTGCTCACCGCGACCGAGGCCGAACTGGCCAAAATCGAGGCGTCCGTGGCCGCCGGGCGCATCACGGGAGCCGGGAAGATCGGCATCCGGGCCGGCAGGAGCGTCGACAAATACAAGATGGCAAAACACTTCATCCTCACCGTGGAGGACAACTCCTTCGCCTACGCCCGCGACGAGGCCTCGATCACCACCGAGGCGGACCTCGACGGCATCTACGTCATCCGCACCAGCGTCCCGGCGGAGACCATGGACGCGGCGGAGACCGTGCGGGTCTATAAGTCCCTGGCGAACGTGGAGAAGATCTTCAAGTCCCTCAAATCCGTGGACCTGCGCATCCGCCCGATCCACCACCGCACCGAGGACCGCACCCGCGCCCACGTCTTCCTCTGCCTGCTCGCCGGGCACCTGACCTGGCACCTGCGCCAAGCCTGGGCGCCGCTGACCTACACCGACGAGCACCGGCCCGTCGCCGAGAACCCGGTCACCGCCGCGACCCGCTCCGACAAAGCGCAGGCCAAAGCATCCAAACGTGTCCTGGCCGACGGGACCCCCGCCCACAGCTTCCGCTCCCTCCTCGGACATCTGGCCACGCGCACGCGAAACACCCTGCGCCCGCCCGGCACCGAGAAAACCTTCGAACTCACTGCCCTGCCCACCCCCGCCCAACGCCAGGCCCTCGAACTGATCGACCGCTACATCGAAAACATCGCGAAGTAGCCAGACAACAACCAAGCAGAAACGCCGGAATCCCCGCCACCACGGGGATTCCGGCGTCTCAAACCACGTAACTTCGGCTTAAACGTAGAGATGCCGGGTATTGAGCGGATGTAACGGACGGAGAAGGTTCAATAGGGGACGACTGTTCGCTTCTTCAGGGTTCGTCGCTGTCAGCGGGCAGCGGCTGGGTCCATACCGGCAGACTGCCGTGCACTCGTCAGCAGCCGGGGCACGCCGGCCTCCAGGGCAGGGCTGAAGTTTGTATCGTGCGGCCGTTCGCCTTTGAGCCACCGGGTGTAGATGGCCTCGCAGAAGATGGCGGCCTTCCACAGGGCCAAGGTCTGGTACCAGGGCAGGGCGTCCAGGTCCAGGTCCATCCGTTCCCGGTACCGGGAAATGAGCTGGGCACGGTTGAGGTAGCCGGGTTCGCGGGTGACCGGGGTCAGATCCAGCGGGGTGGGGATGCTGCCTGGGTCGGCCCAGGTGGCGGTGAGGTAGCCGAGGTCGGCCAGCGGATCGCCGATGGCGGCCATTTCCCAGTCGAGCACGGCGGTGACGCGGGCCGGAGCCTGCGGGGAGAACATGAGGTTGCCTGCCCGGTAGTCGCCGTGGATGACGGCCGCGGTCTGGCTGTCCGGGACGTTGCGGGCCAGCCAGTCACCGATTCTGGCAACCTCGGGCAGGACCCGGGTGGTGTTGACGTCCCACAGCCCGGAGAACCGCTCAACCTGGCGCCGCAGGTAACCCTGCGGCCGGCCGAAGGCTGCCAGCTCGCCGGAGCTGACGTCTACCTGGTGGAGCCGGACCAGGGTGTCCACGATCGCTGCGCTGGTCGCCTCGCGCTGTTCCCGCGAGTCGAGGTGCCCGGGGATGCTGTCCGTGATGACGGTTCCGTCCAGGAAGGACATGAGGTAGAAGGGGACGCCGAGGACGGACGCGTCGTCGCAGACCGCCAGAATCTCCGGTACCGGTACCCCGGCGTTCCTGACCAGCTGCTGGATTCTGGCTTCGCGGACCATGTCGTGCGTGGATTTGGGCAGTGGCGGACGGGGTCCGCGCCGCAGCACAAACACATTGCGGCCGCGCTGGATCCGGTAGGTGATGTTGGACTGGCCGTCGCCGATGCGGGACCAGGACAGCGGCCCGCTGCCCAGGTTCTGTGAGTCCATGAATTCGCTGACTGACTCCACGATCAGCAGCGGCGGCGACTGCAGCCGGCCAGCGTCCGCACGCGTGGCGACGACTTCCTCGCCGTCGGGAACCGTCGGCGTCAACGGAGGGGCAGACATCAGCGTACCCCTGCCGCTGCATTGTGGCCGTCGGGGGCCTTTTCTCCCTGGTCTGAGCACGCCGGCACTTCGGCCCCGTCAACATCTGCCAGGTACGGTTCGCCGCCGGCGACCGCGGCCCGGCGCCGGGCGGAGGCCCTGCGCGAGATGGCCCATTTGTGGGTCTCGTTGGAGCCGTCGTAGATGCGGAAGGGCCGTACCTCGTTGAGGTAGGACGCCAGGGGCAGTCCGTCGGAGACGCCGTCGCCGCCGCAGATCTGGATGGCCCGGTCGATGATCTGGAAGATGGCCTCGGAGCAGTGGACCTTGGCCACGGAGGACAGCGCGGACCCGGCCTTGGGGTCGGTGTCGAGCAGGAACCCTGTTTTGGCGATGATGGCATCGGATGTCTCGATGTCGATGACGGACTGGGCGATCATCTCCTGGGCGATTCCCAGGTCCTTCATCGGGGAGCCGAAGAGCTGCCGGCGCTCGGCGCGGTCCAGGGCGATGTCCATTGCCCGGCGCGCCAGGCCCAGCCAGCGCATGCAGTGGGTCAGGCGGGCGGGACCGAGGCGAACCTGCGCGTACTTGAAGCCCAGTCCGGATTCGCCCAGGACCGCCTCGTCCGGAACGAAGCAGTCCTCAAGGTAAACGTGGGGGTGCCCGCCGTCGATCGCCCTGTCGATGGTGTGGATTGGTTCCCCGAGCCGGATTCCCGGGTTGTCCATGTCGACCAGGAACATGGTCGCCCCGGCGGCGGAAACCGTGTCGGAAGTGGCTGCCATCACGATGCAGAATGCCGCGCCGTCGGCGCCGCTGATGAAGCGCTTGTGGCCGTTGATCAGCCAGCCGCCGTCGACCTTTGTGGCCTCGGTCAGCAGGGCGGCCGGATCCGAGCCGGCGCCCGGGTGGGGTTCGGTCATCCCGAAGCAGGAGCGTGCGGTGCCGGCCGCCTGCGGAGCCAGGTAGCGCTGCTTCTGGGCCGGCGTGGCGATGAGGTTGAGCAGGTGCATGTTGCCCTCGTCCGGGGCCATGCAGTTCAGCGCGGACGGACCGATGGGGGAGTAGCCCGCTTCCTGGAAGACGGGGGACCAGTACTGAATGGGGACGCCCTGTCCGCCGAACTCCTTGGGGACGTGGGGGGGGCGAATACCCCGGCCTCCCGGGCTGCGCGCTGCAGGCGCTCCCTGGTCGCCTGGTCCAGCCGCTCGCCGGGTCCGGGCTCGGCGGGCAGAACGACGGCCCGGATGAATTCACGGGTGCGCAGCCGCAGGTCTTCCACCTCGGCCGGCAAAGTGTGGTTGCTCATGTGGTCCTTTCGGAATCAATCGGAAATCAGGCAGTGCCGCCGGCGGCCAGGAGCCCGCCGTCGAGGTCGAGAACCTGCCCGGTGACCCAGGCGGCGTCCGGGGACGCGAGGAAGGCGACGGCGGCGGCGATATCATCCGGGCTGCCGAGACGGCCGAGGGGATACTGGGCAGCGACTTCGGCTTCCCTGCCCTCGTACAGCGGCTGGGCGAACTGCGTCTTGACCACGGCCGGGGCCACGGCATTGACCCGGATTTTGGGACCCATTTCCACCGCCAGGGTGCGGGTCAGGTGTCCGATCGCGGCCTTGCTGATGCCGTACATGCCGATGCCCGGCGACGGGACCTGCCCGGTAACGGAAGACAGGTTGATCACGGAACCGCCGCGGCCGGCGAAATCCAAACCCTGGTACCGGTAGGCCTCCTGGATCCAGGCCAGTGTTCCCAGGAGGTTGACCTCGATGATCTTGCGCGCCGAGTCCAGATCCAGCTCCATCAGGGGACCGTAGACGGGATTGATGCCGGCGTTGTTAACCAGAATGTCCAGCCGGGCGAATTTCCCGGTCACGGTTTCCAGCACTTCCCGCCGGTGGTCGGGGTCGTCGGCCTTGCCCGCCACTGTGACGACGGTTCCTTCCGGAAATCCGGCCGCGGCGTCCTCGAGGGGCTCCTTCTTCCGCGCGGTAATGCAGACTCTGGCGCCTTCGGCCACCAGCCGTTGCGCAATGGCCAGCCCGATGCCCCGGCTGGCGCCGGTGACGATGGCCGTCCTGCCCTCGAGCCGGCGGGCCTGGATGTCTCGGCCCCACGGCTGATTTTTCCGGCCCGCGCTGCGTGGGATAGGGGACTGGGTCATGAGATGCCTTTCGATGTGGTTTTGGGGCCGGCCGCGTTGCCTGCCTCGCGCAACTCGCGCCGCCTGATCCTCCCAGTTTAGGTCTTGGGCAGATCATCCATGATGTGGATGGTCCGCCGGGGACGACTCCGGTTAAAGCCCCAAGTCTCGGCCTATGAGTTCTTTCATGATTTCGTTTGAACCAGCCCAAATTCGAGTGACCCGGGCATCCCTCCATGCCCGGGCGACGCGGTACTCGTTCATGAAGCCGTAGCCGCCGTGCAGTTGCACGCAATGATCGAGCACGGAGTTCTGTGTGTCGGACGACCAAAGCTTCGCCTTGGCGGCGTCGATCGGAGTGAGTTCTCCGACCTTGTGGGCGGCGATGCAACGGTCGATGTAGGTTTCAGCAACTTCGATCTGGGTGATGAGTTCGGCGAGCTGAAACTTGTTGTGCTGGAGAGATCCGATGGCTGATCCGAATGCCTTTCGGGTTTTTGTGTATTCGATCGTCTCAAGGAGGATTTGCTTGGCATGCGCGACATTGGAGATGGCGGCGCTCAGACGCTCCTGAGGCAGCTGTTGCATCATGTGGATGAATCCGCTGTCAACTTCGCCGACGACTTCGGCGTCAGTCACGCGGACGTTGTCGAAGAACAGCTCTGCGGTATCCGACTGATCCTGTCCCACTTTGTCGAGTTTGCGCCCGCGGCTGAACCCCGGAGTGGCTGACTCGACGGCGAAGAGGGTGATGCCCCTAGCTCTTTTCTCCGGACTGGTTCGGGCGGCGATGATGACCAGATCCGCCGAGTAGCCGTTGGTAATGAAAATTTTGGATCCATTGATTACCCATTCGGCACCATCTCGCACCGCAGTGGTTTTCATCGCGGCGAGATCAGAGCCCCCTGACGGCTCCGTCATGCCGATGGCGAGCAGCAGTTCACCGGAGGCGATCCTGGGTAGCCAGCGCCGTTTCTGCTCCTCGGTGCCCAATTCGACAAGGTAGGGCGCCGTGATCTCGGCGTGAATGCTCACGCAGGACGCGTAGGCCGCAGCCACCTTCGACAGTTCTTCCGTGAGCACCGCTGTGAAGCGGTAATCCCCTGCGCCGGACCCACCGTACTCTTCGGGGATCTCTAGGCCGAGCAATCCCTGTGCGCCTGCCTCAAGCCAAAACTGGCGCGGCAGACCATGCTCAGCGATGTGGCTTTCCTGTTGTGGCAGAACGTAGCGGTCGAGAAACGCCCGCACCGAGGCACGGAATTCCTCGTGGTCGAGATCATAGATGTTTCGCTTCATCGCGGTCCTCTTCTTTCAGGTATAAGCATTGTCGTGGGGTGGGACAGTGTGCCGACGCAGCATTCGAACTGCGAATTCGGCGTGCTGCGAGGCGATCGCATGCTGATCGGGTTGACGTTCGGGGTCGAACCATCGCACAAGGTCGATGGAGATCGAAAGGAGTACGTCCGCCGCGCCGTCAACGTCGGTCACCTCAAATTCCCCCAACGTAACTCCACGCTCGATCGCCGAACGCATCACATGTTGGACCTCACGGCGCAGAGCGGCGATCTCCGCGCGGTGCTGTTCTGAGAGTGCATTGAACTCGTACTGCGCCACGCGACCGAGTTTCGCGTTCTGCATGTGCCACCGGCTGAATGCGTAGACCATTCCGTGCACACTTTGCACAGGATGTGCTTCCGGCTCAGAAGCAGCCGAGAGGCAGGCCAACGCTTGTCGATGACCCAGCATGCTGATCGCGAACAGGAGATCTTCTTTGGTCGCGTAGTGGATGTACACAGCCGCAGGGCTGCGATTCGCCTTCGCCGCGATATCGCGGGTCGTAGTGCCCCCAAAGCCGGACTCGGCAAACACCTCGACCGCCGCCTCCAGCAGCCGCTGCTGAGCGGTGGAAAGCCTGGGCGGCATCGCTGATGCGCTCTGGTTTGCGGGGGTGGTACACAATACGACTCCTGATTCAGGATACTAAGCGCTTGCTTACATATGCAAGCGCTTACATTCATCAAAGTCAAGTCAGGAGTTCGTTATGCCCGAAGCCCGCCGGCCCCCGCGATGCCCAAGGTCTCGCCCTGGCTGACATCGAACGAAACGTCGTGGGGCCTGGCTGCCGGCGGAGGCGGGCCTCAGATGACGGACGGGAGTTGTTCGAGCCGGGCATGCACCGATCTGGCACGTCGACCCGCCAGCCTGCTGCCCGGCTGGTTCTCGACCAACCATATGGTTGACATCTCCTGCGGGCGGTAATAGCCTGCTCAGGTGGCCCGGGCGCAGGCCTGGCCCCGGCCGGGATTGGGAAAGGATGGGCGACCAAGAAAGCAGCCTCCGGGTCCGAAGGGAAGCTCACGACGAACATATGGTCGGCCGCGCCGCTGCGCGGCTCACACCTCTAACAAACAACCGAACGGTGATCCGGTGCTGAGAACCGCGCTTTTCAATCGTGAGAGTTGAGCGGTAGCCGGGACAAATCAAAGGCAATGAAAGGTGAGACTATGAGCTCATACAAAGATGTAACGCCAAACCGCATGCGGCAGATCATCGAAAACTTCTGCTCTGGAATCACCATTATCACAGCAATGACTCCGGCGGGCCCGGTGGGTTTCACCTGCCAGTCGTTTACCTCCCTGTCAATGGAGCCGCCGCTGATCACCTTTAATCCGATGCGGACATCAACCAGCTGGCCCGAAATCCGGGACACGGGCTCGTTCTGCGTAAACATTCTGTCGACAGAATCCCAGCACCTGTCGGGAACCTTCGCGAAGTCCGGAACGGATAAATTCGCAGACGTCATATACTCACTCTCTGAACTGGGCAACCCGATCATCGACGGGTGCCTGGCGTGGGTGGACTGCGAACTGCACGCCGAGCATGACGGCGGTGACCATACCATCGTCGTTGGCCGTGTTGACAACATGCACGCCCGGGACGATGTCGATCCGCTGCTCTTCTTCCGCGGCCGCTACGCCACCATCGAGAAGGCCAAAGTCGCCTCAGGTCAATGAGCCCGCGCTCCGTGCAGCGGGGAGATCACCGGCCGCACCTGGAGAATCCGAGACCGGCGACGACAAGCGCCACGCTCGTAGGCGGACATGGCAAGTGCCCAATCAGCTGCCCCTCCAGTCACTGGCATTGACCTCCCTGTGGCAACTTATCGAGGAAGAGTTATTCAAGATGGACGTTTCAACGTTTCCTGCCTCCCAGGAGGTTTCGCCGCGGACCCCGCGCGGACCCCGCGCGACCGCGTATTCCGCTGCCCTCGGCGCCCTCCTGAAGGAGCGGTACAGCTGCCGGGCATATCTGAAGCAGGAAGTGCCCCGGGAGGATATCGAGCAGATCCTGGCGCTGGCCCAGCACACGCCGTCGTGGTGCAACTCGCAGCCCTGGCAGGTCATCGTCACCAGCGGCGCGTCAACCGAGCGCCTGGCCGCCGACCTGCTGGCCGCGGCGCGGGCCGGAACCTTCCGCCCCGACTTCGAGGGACCTGCCGAATACCACGGCGTGTACGGGGAACGGCGCAGGGAGGCCGGACTGGGGCTGTACCGGCATGCCGGTATCGCCCGGGAGGACAAGGAAGGCCGCCGGGAACAGATGCTGGAGAACTACCGCTTCTTTGACGCCCCCCACACTGCGATCATCACTACTGACAGCCGGCTTGGCACCTACGGGGCTGTGGACTGCGGCGGATACATTTCCAACTTCATGCTGGCCGCGCGGAGCCTGGGCGTCGCCAGCGTTCCCCAGGGCGCCGTTGCCATGGTCTCCGACACCGTCCGTGCACACCTGAACATTCCCGAGGACCGGCTGATCGTCTGCGCCGTATCCTTTGGCTACGCGGATACGGAGCACCCGATCAACGGTTTCCGGACCAGCCGGGCCGACATCGACGGGACGGTCCAATGGGTCTGAGCACACCGGCCCCCGGGGCCGCCTGGTCCGGGCAGCCGGTGCAAGCGCACCGTTTGGCCGGCAAGAGCGCCATCGTCACCGGCGCCAGCCGCGGCATCGGGCTGGCGATCGCCATGCGGCTGGCAGCCGAAGGAGCAGGCCCGTTGCGGCTCCTCCCGGTGGACCACCGTAGCTGCCGCCCTAAAACATTGACAACCACAAAACTACAGACATTATCTGCTTAGTATCGAAAGGTTATGAAATGACCAATGCCGTTATTATCGACGTCGTCCGACTCGCCTCGGGCAAAGGAAAGCCGGGCGGTGCGCTCTCCGATACCCATCCGGTGGAACTGCTCGCCCACGTATTGCGCGCCCTGGTCGACCGCACGGGAATCGATCCCGCCCAGGTCGACGACGTCATCGGCGGCTGTGTGCAGCAGGTCGGCGAACAGTCCCTGAATATTTCCCGGCAGGCACTGCTCTCGGCCGGATTCCCCGAAAGCGTGCCTGCCACAACCATTGACCGCCAGTGCGGTTCGAGCCAGCAGGCGGCACATTTCGCTGCCCAGGGTGTCATCTCCGGCGCGTACGATATGGTCATTGCAGCCGGTGTGGAATCCATGAGCAGGATACCCATGGGCACGGCCTCCATGGGCCAGGATCCCGGGGGCCCCGGGATCGCCGCCCGCTATCCCGCGGGCTTGATCAACCAAGGCATCTCCGCCGAACTGATAGCCGCCAAGTGGAAGCTGGACCGGCTGGAGCTGGACGATTTTTCGGCCGAATCCCACCGCCGTGCCGCGGCGGCCCAGGCCGCCGGAAACTTCGCCAACGAAATCGTTCCGATCACTGTACAGACGGCCGACGGTACCTTCACTCACGCAGTCGACGAAACGATACGTCCGGCCACGACTGCTGAAGGCCTCGCCGGCCTGAATACTTCCTTCAACACCGCCGGCTCCATGGAGCGTTTCCCCGATATTGATTGGAAGATCACGCCGGGGAATTCCTCGCCGCTGACCGACGGCGCCTCGGCCGCGCTGATTGTCAGCGAGGAGACAGCCAACAGGCTCGGCCTGGGCCCGCGGGCGCGCTTCCATGCCTTCTCCGTTGCCGGAGACGATCCGATCATGATGCTCACCGCACCGATCCCGGCCACCCGGAAGGTCCTGCAGCGCAGCGGCCTGGGCATCGAAGACATCGATGCCTACGAGGTCAACGAGGCCTTCGCCCCGGTGCCCCTCGCCTGGGCCCGCGAGTTCGACGCCGACCCGGCCAAGCTCAATCCGCGCGGCGGTGCCATTTCCCTCGGACACGCTCTGGGTTCCTCGGGGACACGCCTGCTGGGCACGCTGCTCAACCACCTTGAGAGCACCGGCGGCCGATACGGACTGCAGACCATGTGTGAGGGCGGTGGAATGGCCAACGCCACGATCATCGAACGCCTCTAACGGCGAACTGCATTGGTGCACACGGATCAAAGGAAGACTCCGTGTGTACCAATGCAACAGGCCCCACCCACTGGCGGCGCCATAAGCCGCTGCAGCTGAGCAACCTGCTGGAGCACCCCTCGAGGCGTTTTACCCGGATGGCTTCCATAACCGATTGGAACTTCAGTGATGAGCCGTCTCGGAGAAAATGCCCGGATCGGCACGGACCCCCCGGACGATCCAATGGTGGAGGCGGTGCCGGCCCGGTCACCCTTCGGCAGACGCGCGGCCGCCGCGTTGATCACGCTTAACCGGCCGCAGGTGCGAATGACAACTCACCATGGCACCTCGTAGAGCAGCACGTTTCGAAGGCAAGATCCTCGTCGTCACCGGTGCAGGATCGGGAATCGGCCGCGGCATCGCCTCCGCATTCGCCGCCAAGAAAGCAACGGTGATCATCAACGACATACGCGAGGAAGCGGCAAAGGACCAGGGCTGCTGACGGGGACCAACCCTGATTATCCAGGTCCAACAAGCTTTTCCATTGTCCAATCTAGAAGCTAAGGAATTGAGAATGACTCAGACTGCTGGCGCGCAACTGACGCAGACCGAGCCCGCCGCCACCTATGAGGTCCGCGGACATGTGGCCGTTGTGACACTGAACCGCCCCAAGGCACTGAATGCCGTCAACGCTGATCTGTCCGCGGACGTCGGTGCTGCCCTGGAGCGTGCCGCGGCCGATATTGAGGTCCGGGCGGTAGTGATCACCGGGTCCGGACGCGCCTTCTGCGCGGGGGCGGATCTGAAGGAGATCGCCGCGGGCCGCAGCGTGTACGCGCCCGAGCATCCCGAGTGGGACTTAGGCGGTATCGTGCGCCACTGGATCGACAAGCCGGTCATTGCCGCGGTCAACGGCTTCGCCATGGGCGGGGGCACCGAGATCGTGCTGGCCTGCGACCTGGCAGTGATTGATGAGACCGCCACGCTCGGACTGCCCGAGGTGCGCCGCGGACTGCTGGCCGCGGCCGGCGGAGTGATCCGTCTGCAGCGCCAGGTCCCGGTCAAGGTTGCCGCGGAAATCGCGATGACCGGTGAGCCGATTTCGGCTGCGCGCGCCTATGAGCTGGGCCTGGTCAACCGGATCGCCCCGGAAGGCACTGTCCTGGAGGCTGCCCTGGAGCTGGCCGGGACCGTGGCAGCCAACGCGCCGCTGGCCGTGCAGCAGACCAAGCGGGTCCTGCACGAGTCAGTGGCCGCCGGATCGGACTGGGGCCCGGAGGTGTGGGCCATCAACGCCGACGCCATGCGTACCGTCTTCACCAGCGAGGATGCCAAGGAAGGCCCCCGCGCGTTCGCGGAGAAGCGCGCTCCGAAGTGGTCCGGCCGCTAGCAGCACCCCTGCTTTCGGAAGGGTCGAAGGACCGGCCTGGATTGATGCGGGGCAAGAGCCCATGAGAACCGAAACATTCTAACGAAGGATCACAACTATGGAGATTTCAGGAACCAGCGCTCTCGTTACCGGCGGTGCCTCCGGCCTCGGCCTGGCCACGGTGACCACCCTGGTCAAGGGCGGCGCACGGGTTTTCGCCCTCGACCTGCCCTCGGCGGACACCGCGGCCCTGGAGGCACTGGGGGAGTCGGTGACATTCGTCCCGGCCGACGCGACCGATGAAGCCTCCGTCACCAGCGCCGTCGAGGCTGCCAACGCCAACGGGGATCTGCGCATTGTCGTCAACTGCGCCGGCATCGGCAACGCCATCAAGACCGTCGGCAAGGACGGCCCGTTCCCGCTGGCCGACTTCGAGAAGGTCATCAAGGTCAACCTGATCGGCACGTTCAACGTCATCCGCCTGGCCGCGCATGCCATGTCCAAGAATGCCCCCGTGGGCGAGGAGCGCGGTGTCATCGTCAACACCGCGTCCGTGGCAGCCTTCGAAGGACAGATCGGCCAGGCCGCCTACTCGGCCTCCAAGGGCGGAGTGGTCGGCGCAACGCTGCCCATCGCCCGAGACCTGGCATCGCTGCTGATCCGGGTCAACACCATTGCCCCGGGCCTGTTCCGCACCCCGCTGCTGGGCGCCCTGCCGGAGAACGTCCAGAGTGCTTTGGGCGCGCAGGTGCCGCACCCCAGCCGGCTGGGGGAGCCGAGCGAGTACGCGCAGCTGGTCGAAGCGATCGTGACCAATCCGATGCTCAACGGCGAAACCATACGCCTGGACGGCGCCATCCGCATGGCCCCGCGCTAAGCGCTCCTTCACACCAGGCTGTGTTGTTATCCGCACCGGCACGACGCGGGCATTTCGAGCAGGTGCCCGGGTGCATCAAGGCGGACCTGGTTGCGCGCTGCGAAACCGGTCCCGCAGAAACCGAGGTGCCGGACGACCAGGACGGGTCTATGGGCCGGTCACCGAACCAGCCTGGGTAATGGATGAATGGAAGTATCACGCAATGGTGATGGATAAGACGATCTCAAACCCGGTCGAGACGGTGCGGGCCATCCCTGATCGCGCGTCCACCGCGGTCGACGGATTCGGCTTCTGCGGCTACGCCATGGGTCTCGTTGGTGCGGGTTTCGATCGCAGGGACTCATGACAGACGCCGAGCGGGTTAACCAAATGGCGGCCAGGGCCCGCAGCGGGCCCGCCAGGAGGGCTCGTTATGGGCGTAGTCGTTCATCAGGCACGCACCCCTTGGCAAGGCGCCTACCGGCCGCCTGCACACATTCGAACCAAGACTTGGCTGAACGAGGAGCCCTTGCGGCTCCGCATCAATCCATTGCGACAGCCGTCGCGAAGAAGGCGGCGAAAGGAGATGTCCATGAAGATCATCGTGCTGGTGAAGGAGGTCCCCGACACTTACGGGGACCGGAAGCTCGACCTCGAGACGGGGCTCGCGGACCGCGCGGCGGGCGAGGTCGTGCTCGACGAGATCGGGGAACGCTCGCTCGAGGTGGCGCTCTCATTCGCGGACAGGAACGCCGACACCGAGGTGGTGGTGCTGTCGATGGCGCCGGAGAGCGCCACCGCGACGTTACGCAAGGGCCTCGCCATGGGGGCGACATCGGCTGTGCAGGTGGCCGACGAGGCACTCCGCGGGGCTGACCTCGGGCTGACCGCAGAGGTACTCGCCGCTGCGATCCGGCGCACCGGGTTTGACCTCGTGATCGCGGGCAACCTGTCAACCGATGGCAGCGGCGGCGTGCTGGCGGCGATGGTCGCCGAATTCCTCGGTGTCCCGCACGCGACTTCGCTGACGTCGATCGAGATCGCCGCGGACGTCGTGACCGGCGTTCGCGCAACGGAGAACGGCACGATGCAGGTGACCGCGCCGCTGCCTGCCGTAGTGTCGATCACGGAGGCGTTGCCGGATGCGCGGTTCCCCAACTTCAAGGGGATCATGGCGGCGAAGAAGAAGCCGATGGAGATTCTGTCCCTTGCAGAACTGGCTGTCGATCCCGATGCCCCGGAGTCTGCGCGGTCGATCATGACCGCGATAGCGGAGAAGCCTGCCCGCGAAGCGGGCGTGAAAATAGTCGACGAGGGCGATGCAGGCGGAAAGCTCGCGGAGTTCCTCCTGCAGAACCAACTGGTGTAAGGGGCACAACCATGGCCGAATACGAAGCGGATTCCATCCTTGTCCTTGTCGAGCTCACGCCTTCCGGCGGACTCGCGGGCAGCGCGGCAGGCCTGCTCGGCGCCGCCGCGCAGGTCGGCACGCCGGTGGCGCTGGTGGTGACCGCTGCCGGCGCCGGTGCCGCCGCGGCGGATGCCGCGGGCGCGCTGGGCGCCGCGCATGTGGTCGTTGCCGAGACGGCTGATCCGGGCATCCTGACCATGCCGGTGGCCGATGCGCTGGTCGCCGCCGCGGACACAGTGCGCCCCGACGCAGTGCTGATCCCGAACTCGATCGCGGGCCGGGATGTCGCGGGCGTGTTTGCCGCACGCACCCGGTCCGGCCTGGCAGTCGACGCGGTCGGTATCTCGCGGGATGCGGAGGGCGTGGTCGCGCACCACTCGGTCTACGGCGGCGCCTACAACGTCGACTCTGCAGTGACCCGGGGTGCGCCGGTGATCACGGTGCGGCAGGGTTCCATCGAGGCGCGCGCCGAGGCGCGCGTGCCCACGGTCACAACCCTGCCGGTGACCCCATCGGGCAAGCCCGCGGCATCCATCGCGTCGTTCGAGGAGGTCGTCAAGGCATCGAGCCGTCCCGAGCTGCGCGGAGCGGCGAAAGTCGTCTCCGGCGGGCGCGGCCTCGGTTCCGAGGAGAAGTTCGTGCTCGTCGAGCAGCTCGCAGACGCCCTCGGCGCGGCCGTCGGTGCATCACGCGCCGCAGTGGACGCCGGCTACATTCCCCAGTCGCATCAGGTTGGGCAGACCGGCGTTTCCGTGGCACCGCAGCTGTATGTCGCGCTCGGGATATCCGGAGCTATCCAGCACCGTGCGGGCATGCAGACGGCGAAGACCATTGTCGCAATCAACAAGGACCCGGATGCCGAGATCTTCGAGATCGCGGACTTCGGTGTCGTTGGGGACCTGTTCACTGTTGTGCCGCAGCTGATCGCTGCCCTCGACGCCCAGAAGGCGTAGCGGCGATGGCGACATACCTGCGGTCGATACGCCAGGGACTCCCGCGCATCCCCGGCGGTAAAGCCTGGCCGCCCACCGGTGATGCGCCGGTCGCGGCGGCTGCGCCCAGCGCTGACGCCGGCGCACCCGAGCAATCCTCGGTGATGCCGGCCTATCCCGCCGCGACCGCGTCGGCGCTGACTCGAGAGACGGCGACCGCGCCCACCGGGATGGAACCGGATGTGGCGGAGACGGTTGCAACCGCCGCCCCCGCCGGGGGCTCTCGACCAATCCGTCGCGGGTTGCCGCGCATTCCTGGGGGTGAGCCGTGGCCGCCTGCCGGCAAGGCAGCCGGGCCAGCCCTGGCATCGGTCCCCGCTGCGGCACGGCACGCGGCTACCTCGAATGCGGGCGCAAGGCCCAACACGGCCGGGCAGACTCCCGCAGCAGCGACGACTCCTGCCGTTCCCGCGGGCCCGGCTGAAGCGGGTCAGGCTGCCGCAGCATCCGACCGCCCGCTTCGTCGCGGCTTGCCGCGCGTGAGGGACAGCGAGCCGTTACCGCCAGCGGAGTCCGCACCCGCACGCATGGCTGCCGAATCCGGGGGAGCGGCACCGGCGGCAAAGGACGAAACCGCACCCGCGGCGGCATCCGTTCCCGCTCCCACTGCCAACCATGCTCCGGCACAGCCGGTGCGCCCCACCACGCCCCGCTCCGTCCCGGCTCCTACACTCGCACGGGAGCCGGGACCGTTCGGCTCCTACACCCGCAGGCAGCTGCTGGGATTCGCCGTCCTCGGCGGGTTCGCGGTGCTGGGCGCCGCCACCGTCGTGGTGGTCGCCGCGGCCTGGTTCCGGGACCTGCCGTTCATGCAGGACTTCCTCACCACCTATCCCGGCGAATACCCCCTGCCTGCGGGCGCGGCCCCCGGGTTCCCCGCGTGGGTGCAGTGGCAGCACTTCTTCAATGTGTTCCTGATGGTGCTGATCATCCGGTCAGGCCTGCAGGTGCGCACCGAGAAACGGCCGGGCGCGTACTGGACGCCGAAGTGGTCAAAGGACGGCAGGGGCAAGATCAGCCTTGCACTGTGGTTCCACCAGTCGCTGGACATCCTGTGGCTGGTCAACGGCGTCATCTTCGTCGTGCTGCTGTTCGTCACCGGGCACTGGATGCGAATCGTGCCGACCAGCTGGGAAGTCTTCCCCAACGCCTTCTCCGCAGCGCTGCAGTATGTATCGTTGGACTGGCCCACCGAGAACGGCTGGGTAAACTACAACAGCCTGCAACAGCTCATGTACTTCCTCACGGTCTTCGTCGCGGCGCCGCTCGCGGCCACCACCGGAGTGCGGATATCGGGGCTGTGGCCGAGGAACGCGAAGACGTTGAGCCGGGTCTACCCGGTCGAGTGGGCCCGGGCGGTCCACTTCCCGGTGATGCTGTACTTCACGGCGTTCATCATCGTGCACGTCGCGCTGGTGTTCGCGACCGGGGCGCTGCGGAACCTGAACCACATGTACGGCGGCACCGACGTGGTGAACTGGGCCGGGTTCTGGATCTTCTTCGCCTCGCTGGCCATCATCGTCGGCGGCTGGATCGCTGCCCGGCCCTTGGTACTCGCCCCGTTCGCGAAGCTCTCCGGCAAGGTCACGGGACGCTGATCATCCGTCTCAGACGACGCAGCCATAAAGCTGCGGGCGCCCGATGGTCACCCGGACCATCAGCTCGCAACGTTATGAGGTGCCTCACCGCTTAGTTGACGACGCATGGAACGCCTCTGACTGAGCGCGCTTCCAACCCATGGCGACTGCAGCCTTCATGCCTGACTGTTGTATCCCTATTTCCGCAGTTTTCCCGAAAGGTAACCCGTGAATCCTAATAGCAGAATTCCTGTCATTCTTGGCGGGGCACGCACCCCCTTTGGACGCTTCCGTGGCGGGCTTGCTTCATTGTCCGCGACCGACCTCGGTTCCCATGCCATCCGTGCGGCCCTGGAGCGTGCCGGGGCCGCCCCGGAGCAAATCGAGGCCGTGATTGTTGGGCAGGTCTATCAGGCGGGCGCCGGGCAGGGTCCGGCGCGGCAGTCGAGCCTGGGCGCGGGCATCGGCTGGGACGTGCCCACTGTCACCGTGAACAAGCTGTGCCTGTCCGGTCTGACGGCGGTGATCGACGCGGCCCGGGTGATCCGGGCGGGGGAGGCTGACTTTGTGGTCGCGGCCGGCCAGGAATCCATGACGAACGCCCCGCACCTGGTCAACGGGCTGCGCGCGGGGGTCACCATCGGGGACACCCCGCTCGTTGACTCGCTCAACCACGACGGGCTGCAGGATCCGTTCAGCGGCGACCTGATGGGGGCCGCGACCGACGCCGGCAACGCCACTCGGGGGATCACCCGCGAAGAGCAGGACCAGGTGGCCGCCCGCTCGCATCAGCGTGCGGAAGCCGCCCGGGCGGCCGGTTTGTTCGATGCGGAAATCGCTCCCCTCACTATCCCGCAGCGCAAAGGACCGTCGCTGGCGGTAGGCAGCGACGAGGGCATCCGTCCCGACACCACAGCACAGGGCCTCTCGGCGCTGAGGCCCGCCTTCTCGACGGCGGAGAACGCCACCATCACTGCCGGTTCCTCCTCCCCGTTGTCAGATGGTGCCGCCGCCGTCGTGATAGCAAGCAAGGCCGCCGCCGAAGCTGCCGGACTGGAATGGATCGCCGAGATCGGTGCTCACGGCCAGACCTCCGGCCCTGACGGTTCCCTGCATTCCCAGCCGTCCCGGGCCATTGAAGCCGCACTCAAACGTGAAGGTTTGAGCGTCGACGATCTGGATCTGATCGAAATTAACGAGGCCTTTGCCTCTGTGGTGATCCAGTCGGCCAATGATCTGGGCATCAACACGGACCGGATCAACGCCGAGGGCGGGGCCATCGCCCTCGGACATCCGGTCGGCGCGTCCGGCGCCCGGCTCGTACTCCACCAGGCGCTCGCCCTTCAACGCGCTGGAAGCGGGACCGGCGTCGTCGCCCTCTGCGGCGGCGGCGGACAGGGCGACGCGCTGATCCTCAAGGCAGCCCAGTGAACGCGGCTGTTTCCGGCATGCCGGCCGGCAACCTCGCCACGTCATTTTCGTCCCTTGAGGAAATCGGGCTGCCCGGCGTGGGGACTTTCGCACTGATCACGCTCAGCGGCCGCGACCGCAAACCGGCCACCTTCGGCCCCGAGTCCCTGAACGAACTCGGCACACTCCTTCGCCACGTAGGGGACCGTGCAGCGGCGGGAGAGTTTGTCGGCGTCGGAATCACGGGGCAGGGCAGAAGTTTGCTGGCCGGCGCGGACCTGACGGCCCTTCGGAGCCTCTCGGACCCGGGCGCCGCCCGGGAAGTTGCCGCCCTTGGTCACGAGGTGTTCGGTATTCTCGCGGCGATGACGGTGCCCACCTTCGCGTTTATCAACGGCGCAGCCATCGGCGGTGGCCTGGAAATCGCCCTCGCCGCCGACTACCGCACGGTCTCCGCAGACGCGAACGGAATCGCCTTGCCCGAGGTGTACCTGGGCCTCGTCCCCGGCTGGGGCGGTGTGTATCGGCTCCCGCGGCTGATCGGCCCGCGCAACGCTGTCAAGGTAATGATTGAGAACGCGCTCAGCAACAACAGGACCCTCAGCGGCACGGCGGCCCACGATTTGGGGATTGCCGACGCCATCTATGAATCAGCCGACTTCCTCGCACAATCCCTCGTCTGGGCGGGCTCGATCATCGCCAACGACCGGCAGGTGATCCAAGCGCTGGCGGCCCGCCGCAGCGAAAAAGCGCACGCCGCCGACGTCGATTGGGACGCCGCCCTCGGGGCGGGCCATGCCTTTCTCACGGCGAGGAACGCCACCAGCACACCCGCGCCGTCCCGCGTGCTGGAACTGCTGGAACGCGGCCGGACCCTAAGCCAGGCCGAATCCGCTGAACTCGAGATCCAGGCGCTCACCGAACTGATCCTGACACCGCAATTCAAGAATTCGGTGTACGCACTCCTGGATCTGCTCCAGCGCCGGTCTAAGAATCCCTCCGGAGCGCCTGATCCGGACCTAGCGCGCCCAGTCCGGAAGGTCGGTGTCGTCGGTGCTGGCCTCATGGCCGGGCAGTTGGCGCTGCTTTTCACCCGGCAACTTCAGGTGCCCGTGGCCCTCACTGACGTCGATCAGGGCCGTGTGGACAAGGGCGTGGAGTACGTCCACGCCGAGGTGGACAAGCTCCTGGCCAGGAAACAGATCTCTGCCGACGACGCCAGGCGCATCAAGACGCTGGTCACCGGCTCCGTCAGCAAGGACGTCTTTGCCGACGCGGACTTCGTCATCGAGGCGGTCTTCGAGGAACTCGCCGTCAAGAAACAGGTCTTTGCAGAGGTCGAGGAGGTGGTCTCAAAAGAGTGCATCCTCGCCACCAACACCTCCTCCCTGTCCGTCACGGACATGGCTTCGGACCTGCTGCATCCCGAACGGGTGATCGGGTTCCACTTCTTCAACCCCGTGGCCGTCATGCCTTTGGTGGAAATCGTTCCGGCGCCCAGGACCAGCAAGGAAGCCTTGGCTACAGCGTTTGTTCTAGGTAAGGCCCTGAAGAAGACCACAGTGCTGACCGGGGACGCCACCGCCTTCGTGGTCAACCGCGTCCTTGTGCGGCTGATGGGTGAAGTCATCCAAGCTTTCGACCAAGGCACTCCGGCCGACGTTGCGGACAACGCCCTCAAACCCATGGGCCTGCCCATGACACCGTTCACCCTTCTGGCTATGGTCGGCATTCCGGTGTATCAGCATGTCAGTGAGTCCCTGCATGCAGCCTTTGGTGACCGATTCCCTGTCTCGGCGAATCTGCAGACGCTGGTTGACAAGGGGATCAAGGGGATCTGGGCCACTAACGACGACGGCCTTCGGCCCATACCGCAATCCACCCTGGACGCGTTGGAGTTCGGCACCACACCATCCACCTCGGAAGAGGTGCTGGAACGTGTTCACCGCGCCCTGGCAGAGGAGATCTGGCTACTGCTGGACGAAGGCGTCGTCGCCGCTCCCGAAGACGTGGACCTCTGCATGATCACCGGAGCCGGCTGGCCCCTCCACCTGGGCGGAATCACCCCCTACCTGGACCGGACTGGAGCCTCCGCAAGGGTCAACGGCAAGACATTCCACCCGGACCTATGAGTGGCTCTACAAGGGCAGCTTGGACTACGCGAACCAAGCGCGCTGGGGTCTGCAGTTCGCCAACCAGGCCGTCCAGGCGCAGTCTAACCTCGACCCGATCTGGACCGCGCCGGCCCAGCCGGTCCCGAAGGGAGTGGCAACCGTCCTTGAACAGAAGTACGGATAGGTCGCCTTCCCGGAGCGTCCGCTGTTCGTAGGCTTCATTGACGATCTGCAGAGCCTCGACCTGATCCGCGACGGCAAGATGGACGCACTCGTGGCGTACCCCATCGATGTCCCGTCCTGGATCGTCATGGACCAGCTGGCCCAGTCGTTCTCCCGAGATGGCGTCAAGGTCGATCCGGATGCTGCGATCAAGAACAAGGACGTCTACGGGACCGAGATGGCCAGCGTCTCCGTCGTGACGAAGGAAAACGTTCCAGCGAAGGGGACGTACGCCCCGTCGCCGGTGGACGTGACGTCCTTCTTCACCACCAAGTGGAACGCCGAGTTCGGCACCGACGCTCCGTAGCTGAGACGTGTTCACGCCGGCCCAGGGGTCGCCGTGAACACGTACCCGACGCCTGCGAGGCACGCGAGCGTCGTAGCTGTTGCACCGCCTCTAGATGAGTAAGTCCTATTGGCAGGCCGGGGCGTGGCCGCTTTTGAAGTGAGGCGGAGAGTGTTTAAGTCTCGTATGTGAACCCAAAACTGAACACTCTCCTGACCACACTGTACGTGGTCCTGACCGATCAGGTCCTGCCGGATCTGGGTGTTTCCCGTGACCGGCGGCCCGGGCGCCGGCCGGTCCTGTCCGATGCGGAGCTGCTGTGCCTGGCGGTGGCCCAGCACCTGCTCGGCTATTCCTCGGAAACCAGGTGGGTCCGTTACGCCCGCACGCATCTGCGGAAGATGTTCCCCGGTATCCCGCCCGAGTCCGGCTACAACAAACGCATCCGGGCCGCCGGACCGCTGATCGCCGCGATCACCGCGTTGGCCCGGGATACTCCGTCCTGGCACGAGATCCTGCGCCTGGTCGATTCCACCCCGGTCCCGTGCGACCAGTCCAGGGAAACCGTCAAGCGCTCGGACCTGGCCGGCCAGGCCGGCTACGGCTACTGCGCCTCGCACTCCCGGTTCTTCTGGGGTTTCCGGCTCTACCTGATCAGCACGCCGGAGGGCATGCCCGTCATCTGGGCACTGGCGAACCCGAAGAGCGGTGAACGCGAAGTCACCCGGGCGCTGCTGGAACGAGACCACCGGCTCGTTCAGGAAGGACAGGTCATCCTCGGCGACAAAGGCTTCGCCGGCCGGGAGTTCGAGCGGTTCATCAGTGAGGAACCCGGCGCCCGCCTGATCCGCCCGGACCGCAGGGACGAAAAGCCCCGCTTCGGTGGCATCCGGCAGTGGATCGAGTCCGTCTTCGACAGCCTCAAAGGCCAGCTCGGTCTCCGAACAGCACGGCGGACGGACCCTCGCCGGCGTCTACGCCAAAGTCGGCGCGAAGCTCCTCGCCCTGGCCGCAGGAATCCGGCACAACTGGCGCATCAACGCACCGCGCAAACGCTCACTCATCGCCTACGACCACTGAATCCAATAGGAATTAATCATCTAGTTCCCGTCGAGAGCGATGAACACCGGTCTTCGTGCCCGGGCCATCTCATTGGAGACACCTCATGACCATGACCGACAATCCCCCGCCCGCGAGCACGTCGAAGAACGTCAGGGCTCATCGACGCTGCGCACCGTCCTGAACCCCGGACCCCACTGGGGGATGATCGTCGCCCTGGTTGGGCTCATCGTGGTGTTCAGCGCCTTGAGGCCCGATTCCTTCGCGACATTCCACACGGCCAAGTCGAGGCTCTATCTTGCTTCGCCCCTGCTCCGGTCCTGAGACGGCGCGCCTGATGTTCTAGTCGGTGGACTCGATCTCGACGTGAGCACGCAGGCGTCCCTGGCCGTCGACCCATCCCTTGCTG
>NZ_JBNHIC010000053.1:0-21858 GCF_059092905.1 Arthrobacter sp. B0427-1-12
AAGTGGGCAGATCTCATGGCCACCGGTGGGCAGTTCTACTGGCCGTCAGTGGGCATTTTCGTGGCCGCCTACGGGCAGTTTTTCATGGCCGCTAACATATTGGTCAGGCGTCGATAGAGTCGTTGCTCGAAGGAAGCTTTCGACGGCAGTGGTGATTTCCCCAGGCTCTACAGCACGCATGCAGTGAGACTACTAAACCTCCCTTTCGTCGACGTTCCCCGCGTGCAGCTCAGTATCCCGAAGCCGGCAAAAGCCTGGCATTTAGGGTGCTTGGCAATGCGGACCGGAATGTCCTCCATAAGGATCATTCCGGCCCGCACCCCGCCTAAAGAATTACCGGTTGTTCACCCATGCCGCCCGGTCGGAGAAGAAGGAGAAGATCGGCTCATACAGCACGACGTACTGCCCGGCCCCGGCGCCTTCGGCGTCGAAACAGACGTCGCCGCTGGTGGTTCCGCCCGGAGCGATCTGCCCGGCGGTGATCATGGTGGAACTGCCGGTGAAGCCAGTGGTGAGAATGGTGCCGCTGGGCGCCTGCAGCTTCCAGTCCAGGGCGTTGAAGTCGATCGTCTCATCCGAGCCGTTCGTGACAGTCACAGGCGTGCACAGCGTCGGACCGAACGTAGCGTCGCCGGGTGCCAGTTCGGCGGCCGCCACAGTGACGTCGCCCAGCGTCAGGGACTCCCCAGCCTGGCCGATGACGTCGCTCTCCTGCGCGCCGGGGAAGGCAGGCGCCGCGGGCTCCGCCGACGCCGGGTCGGCCGCAGGCTCGGCCGCCGGACCGGCGTCGTTCGCGGCAACGGTCGGCGACGGCGTGACCGCGGCCTCAGGGACATCCTCGCCGCCGCCTCCGGCGACACTCCCGACCCCGATAATCGCAACCAGTGCCAGCGGCGCAATGAACCGCTTCTTCTTGAACCACGGCCGCTGGGCTTTCCGGTACGCCTTCTCCGCCACGGCCTGTGCCTTCGCATCACGCTTAGGGTCGCCGGGCTGCTGATTGAACTGCTGGTACTGCGTCATGATGATGTCCTGTCTGAAGTAAAAAGTGATTACTGCTTCTGCCACGAACCACAGCGCGTGGTCCGGAAGTCCTGGCCCGCCTGCAGCGTCACGGTAGGCCGCCCGCCGCCGGGCAGGTCGTTGGCGATAATGTCATCGCCGTTGGTACCGGTGGCGTAGATGCCCCAGTAGCAGGTGGAACCGACGTCACCGGCAGTCCGGTAGGTGCCAGACTCGATGTCCACGCCTACTGTCCAGGTCCCCTCGCCCACGGTGTTGGCGGCCTTCTGCTGTTCCGCCACCGTCACGGCGTCCTCGCGCTGCTTGACCGCAGCCTCGGCCGCCTTCACGGCCTCCTCCGCCTTCTTCGCGTCCGCTTCCCGCTTGGCGATAGCGGACTCCCGGCCTTCGATGGAGTCGGAGAGCCTCTTGTAGTCCGTCCGCGCGTCGGCACGGTCGGACTCCACGGACGTTTTCTCCGCGGCGAGGGCCGTATACTCGTCGCTGGCCGTCGGATCGCTGACCGCGGCTCCCAGCCCGATCCCTCCGCCCAGGAGTACGACGCCGGCCGCCAGGTACCCGAGCATCCTCGCCGTGCGCTTCGGTTTCCCGGGTGCCTTCGGCGCCCTGCCGGCGGGCAGCGGTGTATTTCCGGTGGTCATGGTTCCCCCAACTTTCTTGATATTTCTGACTACTTGGAGTCGACGATTTCGACGACGATGTCCAGGCCGCTGTCCGGGTGGTAGCCCCAGGACGCGGAGAACTCGTCCCACTCCCCGCTCTGGCGTCCGTCCAGAGCACGGGTGCTGCCCATGCGCGAGACCACACTGTCCGGCATCTCCAGCGCATTCAGCACGCACATCACATCGGTGTACTCGGCTCCGGCGGTGTCCTCGCCGGAGGTCTGCATGGAGATGCTTTGCCCGTCGTCGCCGACCGTGATGCCGGCCGAGGAGGCCACATCGCAGGCTTCGACCGCCTCATTGATGGCATTGGAGGTCTGCGGGACCTCGATCTGGGCAAGCAGCACCCCGCCGACCAGTCCGAGCGCCAGGCCCAGGCCGCCGTAGGCCAGGTGCTTTCTGCTCTTCCCGGGTGCTGCTGCGGCTTCCGGCGCCGGTGAGGGCGCCGTTACCGGTGCGGGCGGTACTGCCGGCAGCGCTGCTGGCTTCTGCTCTTGTGGAGATGCCATGATCGAAGTCCTTTGCTCGTGGTCTTGCTGCCGGGTTCCGGCGGAGATACGTGGCCGGGGTGCGGGCGCCACCCCCAATTGACGGCGCCCGCTTCCGGAAGGCCCGGCCGGCCGCCCCCATTCGGCCGACCGGACACCACGAACATACGGACGATTGCGAACAGCCGAACTGATCAGTCCTGATAACCCCCCTTATCAGCCCAAGACCAAGAAACGTCGCCGCCTCCGGTTAGGCTGACTCCATTACCGCGCATGAAAGTGCGAGAATAGACGACGCACGGAAGGGGGACCGGTGCAGACACACGCAGCAGTACAAGCAGACGCACAGCTGCGCCTTACCCTCTCCGACGTCGCGCTGCTGACCCAGGTCCAGCGCCCGGTAGTCTCCATGTGGCGCTCCCGCAGCCGCGGCACCGCCGCCCCGTTCCCAGCCCCGGCAGCCGTCGCAAACGACCAGGAACTCTTTGACGCCGCCAAGGTCATCGAATGGCTCTCCGCCACCGGCCGGGGCAACAATCCGAACGCCGCCGAGGACGCCGCCGCCTTCGCCACCCTCGACGGCTTCCGTGAGAACCCGGCCCGGCACGTCGCCGGCATCACCGCGCTGCTCACGCTCCGCCGCCTGCTGGACCGTCCGCTGCACGGCCTGGATAGGGACGATCTGCTGGACGAGGCCGACGCCCTCGATCCGGATGATGAATTCCTCTACTCGGAGCTCGAAGCACTCGGCGCGGACCTGGTCCGCGTCGCCTCCTACACTGACCTGCTGGCCGACGCCGCCTACAGCCCCGAGGCCGCCTTCGAAAAACTGATGGCTGAACGCTTCCGCACCGGCCAGCGCGAGCAGTCCGTTGCCGCCCTCACCGAGGCGGCAGTCGAGCTGGTGGCGGCTGCCGCCGTCGACCTGGCTACCGGCATCGAATTGGCCGCCGGCCAGCCGAACCGGGAGGCGCCGGTTTTCGCGGAGGCCACCGCCGGCGGCAGCGATCTGCTGATGCAGATCGTCCGGACGGCCGGCGAGGACGCGCACCTCACCCTGCTGACCGCGGCCAACGACGACGGTGTGTCCCGGCTGGTGCGCCGTAGGCTGCGGATCCACGGGGTGCAGCGGGAGAACCTGGACGTGGACGAGGCCGGACGGCCGGGCCTGACCGGCCCGGCGGTGCACGTGGCCCAGTTCCCGCCGCCCGGAGACCCGGCCATGTCCGCCGCGGACATCCTCGCGGCGATCGAGAACATCATGCTGCAGCTGAGCGACGAGCAGCGCGGCGTCATTATCGGCCCCGCCGGTGTGCTGGTGGACGCCGCCCCGTCCCGGGAAGTCGATGAACTGCGCTCCGGGCTGCTGCGCCTGGGCACCCTGCGTGCGGCGGTGCGGTTGCCCGGTGGACTGCTGAAGACCAAGCCGCGGCAGCCGCAGGCGCTGTGGGTGCTGGGGCCGTCGCAGCGGAATGTGGACATCGCGGAGCGCTGGACCATGGTGGCGGATCTGTCCGGGCACCAGCTGACCGCGGACGTGCGCCAGGATCTGATCAGTGACGTTGCCGCGTCCATGGGCACAAGGGCTGCCGTGCGGGCGCATTCGTTCCGCTTCGCCCGGCTGGTGCTGACAAGCAAACTGCTCGCCGGCCGCGGATCCCTGCTGCAGACATCGCCGCAGCCGACACAGACAGCTGGCCTGGATGCCGCCGCGGAGGTCGACCGCCTGGTGAGCACGCTTAACGATGCGCCACTGCCGGAGCGGCTGGCCCTGGACGCAGAGGTCGCGGACCCGGGCCAGCATCCGGCCCCGTCGACGGTGGGTGAGATGATCGCGGCGGGGCATTTGAAGTACCTGCCGGGCCACCGCCTGGACCCCGTCCATATTGACGGCGGCACAGCAGGCGTGCCGGTCCTCGGTACCGCGGAACTGCTCGGCCGCATGACGCCCGGAACGCGCCGGATCGACCAGCTGGTCCTGGCCGGTCAGTACCCGGCCGCCCGCCTCACCGGCCCCGGCGACATTGTGTTCTGTACCGGGAAGCAGCCGGCAGCGCGTATGGATACGGAGGGCGGCGCAGTCGTGCTTTTTCCGGCCCGTGTGCTGCGGATCAGCGACGCGGATCCCGGCGGCCTGCTGGCCGCGGTGCTGGCCGCGGACCTCAATGCCGCTCCCGCCAACGGCGGCCGCTGGAAGCGCTGGCCGCTCCGCCGGATTCCGGAAACCGCGCACGTAAACCTCCTGAAAGCTCTCCGCGAACTGGAGCAGGCCCGCGAGCAGGCCCGCCGCCGGCTGGACGCCCTCACCGAGCTTGAATCCCTGGTTTTGGACGGCGCCGCCGGCGGCCGCCTGAAGATTGTGTCAATGAAAGGAAACGGCTGATGCCTCCAAAGAACAAGGTGGATGCGCTGCCATCGACCATGAAGGAACTGAAGGACACCCTGTGGAAGGCCGCGGACAAACTGCGCGGCTCCATGGACGCCTCCCAGTACAAGGACGTGATCCTGGGACTGGTGTTCCTCAAGTACGTTTCCGACGCCTTCGATGAGCGCCGCGAGCAGATCCACGCCGAACTGGCGGCAGACGGCATGGACGAGGACCAGATCGCCCAGCTGATCGACGACGTGGACGAGTACACCGGCCGCGGCGTCTTCTGGGTCCCGGCCGCCGCCCGCTGGACGTACCTGGCCGAGAACGCCAAGGGCCTGCCCGCCCTCGGCGGCGAGCCGGCCAAGTCGATCGGCCAGCTCATCGACGAAGCCATGGACGCGCTGATGACCGCCAACCCGACCCTGGCCGCCACTCTCCCCCGCCTGTACAACCGGGACAACGTGGACCAGCGCCGCCTGGGCGAGCTGCTGGACCTGTTCAACTCCGCCCGCTTCACCGGCCAGGGCGCCAAGAAGGCCCGCGACCTGCTCGGCGAGGTCTACGAGTACTTCCTGGAGAAGTTCGCCCGCGCCGAAGGCAAGCGGGGCGGCGAGTTCTACACGCCCGCCGGCGTCGTCCGCGTCCTGGTGGAAGTGCTGGAGCCGACCAGCGGCCGGGTCTACGACCCCTGCTGCGGCTCCGGCGGCATGTTCGTGCAGACCGAGAAGTTCCTGGAGGCCCACCACAAGGAGGGCTCGGACATCTCCGTGTACGGGCAGGAGCTCAACGAGCGCACCTGGCGCATGGCCAAGATGAACCTGGCCATCCACGGCCTCAACGGCAACCTGGCCTCCCGCTGGGGCGACACCTTCGCCCGGGACCAGCACCCGGACATGCAGGCGGACTTCATCATGGCCAATCCGCCCTTCAACATCAAGGACTGGGCCCGCTCCGAATCGGACCCGCGCTGGAAGTACGGCGTGCCCCCGGCCAACAACGCCAACTACGCCTGGATCCAGCACATCATCTCCAAGCTGGCCCCCGGCGGCTCCGCCGGCGTGGTCATGGCCAACGGCTCCATGTCCTCCAACTCCGGCGGCGAAGGCGACATCCGCGCCCAGCTGGTGGAGGCGGACCTGGTCTCCTGCATGGTGGCCCTGCCCACCCAGCTGTTCCGCAGCACCGGCATCCCGGTCTGCACCTGGTTCTTCGCCAAGGACAAGAGCGTTGGAGCGCGGGGTTCCGTGGACCGGACCGGGCAGGTACTCTTCATCGACGCCCGGAACCTGGGCCACATGATCGACCGCGCCGAGCGCGCCCTCTCCGACCAGGACATCGCCAAGATCGCGAACACCTACCACGCGTGGCGCGGCACCGCTTCCGCGGTCCAGTCAGATCTGAAGTACGACGACGAACCCGGCTTCTGCTATTCGGCTTCCCTGGCGGAGATCAAGGCCGCCGACTATGCGCTCACGCCCGGCCGGTACGTGGGTGCCGCCGAGGTGGAGGACGACGGCGAGCCGATCGAGGAGAAGATCGCGCGGCTGAGCAAGGAACTGTTCGAGCAGTTCGAGGAGTCCGAGCGGCTGGCGAAGGTTGTGCGTGAGCAGCTGGGGAGGGCCTTGTGAAGACTCTTCCAAGCGGCTGGCAGATAGGACCCCTTGCCGACTATCTCGACCTAATAACCTACGGTTTTACGAATCCGATGCCCACTACCGATGCCGGGCCTTTCATGGTGACGGCGAAGGATATTCGAGATGGCAAAATCGATTTTGACACCGCTAGACATACGTCTCTAGACGCCTACAAAAACAGGCTTACGGATAAGAGCCGCCCACGCATTGGCGATGTCTTGCTGACCAAGGATGGCAGCATCGGACGCGTCGCGGTCTGTAGCCGCGATGATGTATGTGTCAACCAATCCGTTGCCCTTCTCCGCCCCAATGCGCGTGTAGTGCCCGAATTTCTTGCTTACTTGCTGCAGGCACCCGCATACCAGCGTCGAATGGAAAGCGACTCAGACGGCTCAACTATCAAGCACATTTACATCACGCGCGTCGACAAGATGCCCATTCAGGTACCGGAACTTCCTGAACAAAGAGCAATCGTAGAGGTTCTGGGGGCGCTCGACGAGAAGATTGCCGCCAACACCAAGCTTGCAGGCATTAGCGATGAACTTCTGGCAGCAAGGCTTGCAACATTAGCTCAGCACGGTTCCGAAGAAGTGCCTTTAGGTACCATCGCCCGAGTCAATGCAGAGACGCAAAAACCCGTTCCCGGGGGCCAATTGCGATACATCGACATATCTTCTGTCAATGTCGGCGCATACAGCTTTCCCGAGATCTCATCCTGGGATGACGCGCCTTCTCGTGCACGCCGAAAGGTGAGCAAGGGCGACACAATTTGGTCAACGGTGCGCCCCAACCGGCGATCACATGCCTTAAACCTCTCTGACGATCCGTTACTGGTCGGTTCAACAGGATTGGCTGTTCTTTCTCCGGTCAAAGTCGGATTCGCCTATCTATACGAAATAACCAGACTTCCGCAGTTCACCGCATACTTGGAAAACGTCGCTGAAGGAAGCGCATATCCTGCCGTACGTGCGGATCGTTTTGCTGATGCACTCGTTCCGTTACTCCCAGCGGAGGCCAGAAACGAGTTCGAATCACTCGCTGCTCCTATGAGAGAACATGTCCACTCACTTACTGAGGAGAACATGAGACTGGATGCCACCCGCCATGCGCTGCTTCCAAAACTGATGTCAGGCAAGCTTCGGGTAACGGACGCAGAGAAAATGGTCGAAGACGTCGCATGATTCTGGTTAGCTGACCATTTTTTGCAACACAGGTTGTAGAAATTTGGTACAGCATCGAGGTTGCGGGCGACAACTTTGAAAGCGCGCAACCATCCAGCAGTAGTGTGCCTAGAAGAGAACTCAGTCCCTGGGGAGGACATCAGCAATGACACAGACAGTCACGAGCTTCACAGAGGCTGAGTGGGAGGACCTGGCCCTGGACCGGTTGGCCGAGCCGCTGGGGTGGAAGCCGGCATCCGGTGATGCCATCGCCCCGGGTTCCGGGGAGCGGGAGTCATGGGATGAGCTGTTGCTCCGCCAGCGCCTGCTCGAGGCACTGCAGAAGCTGAACCCCACGGTTCCGGCGCAGTATCTGAAGCAGGCGCTGGCTGAGATCGCCCAGCCCAAATCCAATGATGCCGTTACCGAGAACCATCGGATTCACCACTACCTGGTGGACGGGTTTCGGCTGACCTACATCGACTCGGACGGCACCGAGGCCAACCCGACCATCCGCCTGATCAGCGCGGACCCGGATGAGAATGACTGGGTGGCCGTCAATCAGGTGACCATTGTTCAGGGTGATTACCGGCGCCGCTTCGATCTCGTGCTCTACTGCAACGGCATGCCCGTGAGTGTCGTTGAGCTGAAGAAGGCCGGCAGCGCAGCGGCGGATGTGGCGGCGGCGCACGCGCAGCTGCAGACCTACCTGCGTGAGTTCCCGATGGCGTTCCGGTTCTGTGTGTTCACGCTGGCCTCGGACGGGATTCTCGCCAAGTACGGTACGCCGTTCACTCCGCTGAACCACTTCTCGCCGTGGAATGTCGATGACGACGGCAACCTCGTCCGCCCCGGCGACCTGCAGGACGGCGAGTCGGCCACGGGCATGGAGACCGCGCTGCTGGGCCTGTACAACCAGGAGCGGTTTCTGCAGCTGCTGCGCAACTTCACCGCGTTCGACCAGGGCTCGGGCGGACTGGCCAAACGTATCGCCAAGCCGCACCAGTACTTCGCCGTCACCAAGGCGGTCGGCAGCACGGTGCAGGCGGTCGAAAGCAACGGCAAGGCCGGGGTCGTCTGGCACACCCAGGGCTCGGGCAAGTCCATGGAGATGGAGCTCTACGCCAATCTGGTCAGCCGGAACCCGAAGCTGAAGAACCCGACCATCGTGGTCATCACCGACCGCAATGAGCTGGACGGGCAGCTGTACGAAACGTTCGCCCGCAGCCTGCTGCTGCCCGAACAGCCAAAGCAGATCCGCAAGCGCTCCGAGCTGCGCGAGGAGCTGAGCAGCCGGACCACCGGCGGCATCTACTTCACCACCCTGCAGAAGTTCGGCCGCAGCCAGGACGAGAAGGACGCCGGGTTCGACCACCCGCTGCTCTCCGACCGGCGCAACATCATCGTCGTGGTCGATGAGGCGCACCGCAGCCACTACGACGACCTGGACGGCTACGCCCGGCACCTGCGCGACGCGCTGCCGCACGCAACACTGATCGCCTTCACCGGAACCCCGATCTCCTTCGACGACCGCAACACCCGGGAGGTCTTCGGCGACTACATCGACATCTACGACCTCTCCCGCGCCGTGGAGGACGGGGCCACGGTCCCGGTGTACTTCGAACCGCGGCTGATCAAGGTCGCGCTGGCGGAGAACCTCACCCAGGACATCATCGACGAGGCCGCCGACGAGGCCACCGTCGGCCTGGACGAAACGGAACGGGCGCGCATCGAGGCGAGTGTCGCCGTCGTCAATGCCGTCTACGGCGCACCGCAGCGCATTGCCGCGCTGGCCGAGGACCTGGTGCAGCACTGGGAGAACCGGCGCCAGCAGATGCTCAAGTTCATCGAGGCGCCGGGCAAGGCGCTGATTGTGGGCGGCACGCGGGAGATCTGCGCGAACCTGTACTCGGCGATCACGGCGCTGCGGCCGGACTGGCACTCGGACGAGCTGGACAAGGGCAGGATCAAGGTGGTCTATTCCGGCACCGCCTCCGACGTGCCGCCGGTGTACGACCACGTGCGGCGGGACTCCCAGAATGCGGTGATCAAGGAGCGGCTCAAGAATGTGGACGACGAGCTGGAGATCGTGATCGTCAAGGACATGATGCTCACCGGCTACGACTCCCCTCCCCTGCACACCCTGTACCTGGACCGACCCCTGAAGGGCGCACTGCTGATGCAGACCCTGGCCCGGGTGAACCGCACCTTCCGCGGCAAGGAAGACGGGCTGCTGGTGGCCTACGCGCCATTGGCCGAAAACCTGGCCAAGGCGCTGGAGGAATACACCCGCACCGACCAGGAAAAGAAGCCCGTCGGCAAGAACATCGACGAAGCCGTGTCCCTGACGGTGACCCTGGTGGAGACGCTGCGGGGGCTGCTGGCCGGATACGACTGGAAATCCGTCTGGATGAAGGGCGGTCCCAAGGGCTTCCTCAACGCGGTCACCGGGGCGGTCAACTACCTGCGCAACCCTGCCACCCCCGGAAACCAGCCCTCCTCGGACGGCGAGGAGACGGTGGCCTCCAAGTACCGGCGGTTCTCCGGCCAGCTCTCCCGCGCCTGGGCGCTGTGCTCCGGCTCCGAGACACTGGCCGAGCTGCGCCCGGAGATCCAGGTGTACGAGGAGATCCGGGTGTGGATGGCTAAGTTCGACGCCGATGAGCGGCAGTCACGCGGCGAGCCGATCCCGGCGGAGATCCAGCGGATGCTGGGCGAGCTGATTGCCACCGCCACGGAAACCGGCGAAGTCCTGGACATCTACGAGGCCGCCGGCATGCCCAAGCCCTCCCTGGATGACCTGACGCCGGAATTCATCGCCAAGACCAAGCAGGCGCGGAATCCGCAGCTGGCCATCGAGGCCCTGCGGAAGCTGATCACCGACGAATCCGCGAAAACGACCCGCAACAACCTGGTGCGCCAGCGCGCCTTCTCCGAGCGGATCACCGAGCTGATGAACAAGTACACCAACCAGCAGCTGACCTCGGCCGAAGTCATTGCCGAACTGGTGGAGCTGGCCAAGGAAGTGGCCGCCGAGGGCAACCGCGGCGCGCACTTCTCGCCGCCGCTGAACAACGACGAGCTGGCGTTCTACGACGCCGTGGCCCAGAACGAGTCCGCGGTAGAGGTCCAGGGCGAAGGCGTGCTTGCCGATATTGCCCGGGAACTGGTCTCCGTCATGCGCCGGGACGTGAGGACCGACTGGACCGTCCGGGATGACGTGCGGGCGAAACTGCGGTCATCGATCAAACGGCTGCTGGTCAGGTTCGGGTATCCGCCGGACAAGCAGCCGGCCGCCATCAAGCTTGTCATGGAGCAGATGGAGTCCATGGCGCCGCGGTTCGCAGAAGGACGTGGCGCCCATGCCGGCCAATAATCTCGATGGGGGCATCGCCTCAGGCGGAGTGTTCAATTTAGACTCTGGAAACCAGATTTTTATCGGACCAGGCACACCGCCAAAAGCTGACATACACCCCATTGGAGGCGCTGCGTGAGCACACTTTTTAAGCCTGTCGGCTGGAATGTCCAGAGTCTGGTGGACAATGTCCACAGCGGTGTTGTGCAGCTGCCGGACCTGCAGCGCCCCTTCGTATGGCCGAAGGCAAAAATCCGTGACCTGCTCGACTCGATGTACCGCGGATACCCGGTGGGCGAGCTCATGTTCTGGAACGTTTCCCAGGAGGACACCTCACGCGCCATTTCCGGGGCAACGGACCGTGCCGGTTCACACCAGATCATTGACGGCCAGCAGCGCCTGACCAGCCTCTATGCGGTGTTCAGGGGCTCACCGGTCCGCGACGCCGATTACAACTCACGCAGCATGGTCATAGCGTTCAACCCGTTCACGGAGAAGTTCGAAGTCACCAACAGGGCCATCGAGAACTCCGCCGACTGGATCCCGAACGTCTCGGAGTTCTTCCTCAACCCGTTCAAAATCAAAAAGGCCTTCAAAAAACGCTACGAAGAGGCCAAGGAAGAACTCACCGAGGACCAGGAAGAGCTGCTTGAAGACCGCCTCGGAAAACTGGACCGGCTCCGCAGCTACGAATTCACCGTCGTGGAAATCCAGCCCTCGGCAGACAAGAAGGTCGTCGCGGACATCTTCGTGCGCATCAACTCCGAAGGAGTAAGCCTCAAGGCGGCCGACTTCATCCTCACGTGGCTAAGTGTGTTCTGGCCTGAAGGACGCGAACAGCTGGAGGCATTCGCCCGCGACTCCTGCCTGACACCGCAGCGGGCCAGCGAGATCGCCGGCCGCACGGTGGCCTGGACCCCGATCAATAACTACCTGGCCGTGGACGCCGGCCAGCTGGTGCGCGTGCTGGTCGCCGTCGGGCAGAACCGCGCCAAACTGGGCGACGCCTACAACGCCCTGCAGGCCAAGGACCGCCACACCGGCTTCGTCAACGCCGAGCGTCAGGAATTGGAGCTCAACAAGCTCCGTTCGGGTCTGCCGCTGGTGCTCAAGGAACTTCACTGGACCGAATTCATGCGCTGCCTTGCGGTGGCCGGGTTCAAGTCCCGCAAGATGATCACCTCGGACATGAACATCCTCTCCAGCTATGCGCTGTGGATTATTGGCCGGACCCGCTTCAACGTGGACCTGGCCGTCCTGCGCAACCTGATGGCCAGGTGGCTGTTCATGTCCCAGCTCTCCGGCCGGTACACGGGCAGCTCCGAGACCCAGCTGCAAAAGGATCTGGACCGCCTCACTGCATTGGATGGCCATGATGAATCGGCCTTTGTCTCGACCCTGGAGTCCATCATCGCGGCCGAACTCTCGGACGATTTCTGGACCCTGCGGATGCCGGACACCCTGATCACATCCTCCGCAGCTTTATCCCCGGCGTACCAGACCTACCTGGCGGCACTGAACATCCTGGATGCCGATATGTTCATGCTGAACAACAAGGTCCAGCAATGGATGGATCCGTCCCTGCCGGCGCCGAAAGGCACCGAGGGACATCACCTCTATCCGCGCAAGTACCTGGAAAAGGTGGTCGGGATCAAAGACCTGAAGAAGATCAATCAGGTCGCCAATTTCGCCCCGACCGACTGGAGCACCAACCTCTGGATCTCCGATCGTGCCCCCAGCGAATACTGGCCAGCTCTAATCCGGGAACGTGGTTTCAGCGGCAGTGAGTTGGGCCGGCAAATGTTCTGGCATGCCCTGCCGGAAGACTGGGAAACACTGAGTTTCGATGAGTTCCTGCAGGAACGCCGGATTCTCATGGCTCAGGTAACCCGTGCCGGCTACGAGCAACTCAAAACAGGCCGGGCAGCAACCATCACTGCCCCGCAGCCCGCCGTCGTTACTCCCTCCCGCTTCGCCGGACCGGCCGAAGTATCGGACCTCATCGAGGCCGGGGTCCTGAAGCCGGAAGACTTCCTCACCCCGGCGGATGAATCCCTCCGCATTCGGGCGGAAATCTCGGAGGACGGTGCCGCGATCATCGACGGTCACGAATTCGCTTCCCTGGATGCCGCCGCCCATCATGCCGGCGCCGACAACATTCCCGGTCTCGAATTCTGGCAGTTGGAGGTAGACGGCGACATGGTGCCTATCCTCGCCCTGCTGCAGGGGACGTCAAAGCCTCCATCTGTAGCGACTAGCGTTCGCCCCGAATCGGGCCCGGGTCCCTTCGAGGTAAGTAATTAGTATGGGTGGGTGCTTTCAGCACCATGAGGGACTTAGGCTGCCGGACCACATCGTCATGCAGCAGGTTATGGGGGGATCTGATGGCCGATAGGGGCCTTGTCGGTTCAGGTAATGTTCGGGACCATGTGCTTGAGCTGATCGATTTTCTGCTGGCATACGATGCACAGCGCAACAAGCCCGTCAGGAACATTGCTCAGTTCTCGATGTTCCGGGTGACCGAATCAGAACTCCCTGCGCACTATGCTGTCAGTCTGCCCCGCTCTGACTCGGTCTGGCTGACCGTCGACTTCATCGACTTGCCGCCAGTGCCCAAAATTCCGGCTCCCCTGCAGCAGCTGATCAACGCCGGACACCCGGTAAAAGCCGATGACCGGCCTTCAATTGTTCTGCCGTGGCCGAACGAGGATTCCCCCGCCGCAGAGGATGCCGGGGAGGATTTCCCGGACTCCGAAATTACCGAGGAAGAACGTCAGCGTCGCGCCAATCTGCTCGAGCAGGCGGGAACCTGGATTGATACCGTGTGGGGACCGTGGAGTGAAGCGTGGGCCCTGGCCGCGTCGGTCAAACATCTGCACCGCCAGCTCTTCGAGCAGCGGGAAAGTCTCATGCTGGATCGGGAGTCCCTTGAGCTCATTTGGGGCTTCGGGCGGGGGCGCTGGATCAAAGACGGCTACTCCATCGATCATCCGCTGATTTCATTTCCTGTTGAAATCGACTTGAACCCCGACACCCAACAGATTTCTGTACGGGTCGCGGGTCCACACCAAATTGAGGCAATGTACCTTGCCGGGCTCGACATCCATGACCGGACGTCCTTTACAGCCGCCCGTACAGCATCAAACGAGCTGGAGCTCGACCCCTGGTCAGAGGAGGAGGAAACCAGGGATCTCATTACCCGTCTGGCCCGCTTTATAGATGACAATGCCGTTGTCGTCGACGAGGCCGCCACGGCAGGGCCTCACTTCCGGACCGATGCCTCCTGGACCTTGTTCATGCGCCGCAAGGTCCCGGACTCCCAAGGGTTCCTGGAACAAATGCGCCGGAACTATCTGGATCCGGAGGGCCTCATTCCGGCGCCCCTGCAGGACATCGTTGCACTTCCGGATGACCTTTCGGCTGTATCAACCAGTGGCACTCATTCCGGCGGCACGGCTGCCTCCGAGCCTCTCATGCTGCCGTTGGCCACCAATGAACAACAGCAGCGCATTCTGCGGCTGGCGCAGACTCATCCCGGTGTCACCGTGCAGGGTCCTCCCGGAACAGGTAAGTCGCACACCATTGCCAACCTGATCAGCCACTTCGTCGCCTACGGTAAGCGCGTCCTCGTGGTCGCGGAGAAGGAACAGGCACTGAAGGTGCTGGCCGAAAAGGTACCCGAAGGCATACGTGATCTCACGGTCTCTGTTTTGGGAGCGGATGAAGACAGCCGGAAAGAACTTGAGAAATCAATCTCAAACATCCAGGCGCATGTCAGCACTCTCGACAAGGAGGATGCAGACGAACACATTCAGCGGCTCCGTACCGAGCTCGATGCCATTGACCGCGGAATCGCCCGGACGACCAATGAGATGCTCGACGCCCGAGCCGCGGAAACAAACGTCTTCGAGGGCAGCTGGCAGGCAGGGCAGGACCCTACTCCGCAGCAGGTCGCGGAATGGCTTCGGCTCAATCACGACAAATACGGGTACATCGAGGACCGCATTGCTCATGCAGTACCTGCCCCGCTGACACCGGCCGAGCTTCAGGAACTCATTTCCCTTCTCGATTCGGTCGGCCTGGCGACCGCCGAGCACGCAGTCCAGACGCTGCCGGAGCCGGCCGGCCTCACCCAAGGATCTGAGCTGCAGTCTCTGATCGCCGAGATACGAACCGGTCAGGGACGCGCCAGTAATGTTCGGTCAGCATTTGGGCACTGGGAAACGTTCGAGGCGGCGGACCCTCGCGAGATTTCCGTCCTGAAGTCAGAGTTGGCGCAGACGTCCGCTTGGCTCGAGTCGATGGAGAAATCGCCCTACGGACCGATTCTTCAGCATTCGTCTGACCCCCTTCGCGCCCAGGAGTGGGGAGCATATCGGCGTGAACTTACCCAACTACGCGAGGAAGCCTATACGCTGCGCGGCCCCTTGCTCTCACATACGCTGGACTTGCCTGCCGTCATTGACGAAGGTCTCCTCCACCGGCTTCAAGAGGCACACTCCCTGCTCGCCGCGAACGGCAAGCTCGGATTCTTTGCACGGCAAGCCAAGAAGGCGGTCGAATTATTCGCCGTCGATAACCGAATACCGGCCACTGCCGAGGACGTATCGCTATGCGTCGGCGCGGTGTCCCTTGAACTGCTCCGCAATCGGATCCGCGCGCTGTGGCAGAACCGGTCCCCTGTCGGTACGTCTCAGGAGCTGTCGCGGCGGCCGGAGGATGATATCGCCGGCGAACTGGCAACGCTGGATCGGATTTTTCAGCACCACCACGCGCTTCAAAAGCTAAACGCCTCCCTCGACCAGATCGGGTACGGCCAACTGCACGGCGCCCACTCGGCACGTCTGGCGACGGCGGCAGGCCACCTCTCTGAAGGGCTCCACTTTCACGCTGTTTCCAGTGCCATTGAACGGCTCAGCGCCCTGCAGAACACTTTGCGTTCAACAGCCACCGATGCGGGTGTTTCGCCGCTCTTCCAGCAAATGGCCGATGCCCTGACTGCCGAAAATTTCACTGCCTGGGATGAACTCCGTAAGGAGTGTCTCCGCCTTCACGAGGCCAAACATTCCTCCATGAGGCTTCTCGAACTCAAAGCCAAATTGTCGGCCGAGGCGCCGTTCTGGACGGCGAAAATCCTGAGTGACAGCAAAGCTGCCGGCGATCCTCAGGACTTTACGACCGCGTGGGAATTCCGGCGGCTTGAATCGTGGGTTCGCGAAGTTACCAACAAGACCGACCCCGGTCAGCTTCAGTCCCAAATTGATGACCTGTCCCGCCGGCGCCGGAAGGTCGTCACCGACCTGGTGAGCCAGATGGCATGGCGCCGGCTGGCCGATAACCTCGGCTCGAAGGAACGTCAGGCGCTGCAAAGCTACGTCCAGGCGACGAAACGCTACGGAAAGACCGGCGGCAAGTTCGCCCAGCGCTGGATCGGCGAAATGCGGCGTGCCCTGGACGAATCCAGCAGCGCCGTACCGGCGTGGATTATGACGACGTCCCGCGCCCTGACAAGTTTCCAGCCGGCACTGGTGCCATCGTTTGATGTCCTGATCATCGACGAGGCCTCCCAGATCGGTTTCGAGGCACTGCCGTTGCTCTCGCTGTCGAAGACCGCCATCGTCGTCGGTGACGATAAGCAAACGAGCCCGGAGAATGTGGGCCTCGACCGCCAGCAGGTCTTCGACATCATGGATGGCTACCTTGCCAAGGTGCCGAATTACCGGACGCTGTTTGACCCGGACAACAGCCTGTACGACTTGGCCGTCCAGAAATTCGCAGTACCGGTCATGCTCACGGAGCATTTCCGGTGCCTGCCGGAAATCATCGAATTTTCCAATCAGCACTCCTACAACGGCAGCATCATTCCTCTGCGCGACCAGCCTCCGCGGCAGGGATGGAGTGCCCTGGGGCTGCTGAAAGTCCGCGACGGCTACCGACGGGGCGACATCAATGAGCCTGAGGCTGAGCAGGTCGTCAATCTGATTGCCGACCTGTGCGAGGACCCGGACTATGACGGCATGACGTTCGGTGTGGTGAGCCTGCTCGGTTCCAGCCAGTCAAAACTGGTCTGGGAGAAACTCTACGAACGACTCGGCCCCGAAGAGATGGAAGCCCGCCGGATCCGCTGCGGTGAGGCCGCCAACTTCCAGGGCGATGAGCGGGACGTCATCGTCATTACAACCGTTGTCGCTCACGATCCGTCACTGCCTAAGACACGTTTCGGCGCCATGACCAGCGTCCGGGACCAGCGGCGTATCAACGTTGCGGCCTCGAGAGCCAAAAACCAGCTATGGGTTGTCTCCTCCGTTGATCCCGACCTGCTGCCTAACGGGGATCTGCGTGCGGCCCTCATACGCCATTGTTCGACAGCAGGAGCGACTGAAGCCCGAAGGCACGATCTGCTCGAAGCATGCGACTCGGAATTCGAACGGCAGGTTATCCGGCATCTGCTTAACCGCGGATACAGAGCGGTTCAGGTGCAGCACGTGGTTGGCCGGTACCGGATCGATATCGTCGTCTCCGGACCGGACGGACGCCTTGCCATTGAGTGCGATGGCGACAGGTGGCATGGGCCCGATGTCTGGCATAAGGACCGTTCCAGGCAGGAAGTCCTCGAACGCGCCGGGTGGACCTTCGAACGCATCCGGGGCTCCGCCTACTACCGTGACCCGGATGCCGCCATGCAGCCCGTCTGGGAACATCTGGACGCCCTGGGAATCCCGACGGGTGACGAGTGGATGCTGTCTCCCCGCGGACCGATTGTCCGGGAAGTCATGACCCAGGTGGACCCCGACGAAGATGACGCAACTCAGGACGACACCGAACTGCCCAGCAGCGGCTCGGCCGAAACATTTCCACCGGACGTTCTGCCCTCCTCATCGACACAGCAGCTGCCCCTCGAATCCGAGGATCGCCAAAACGATAAGCAGCCAGGGACACCCGTACACACGCCGTCTTCTGCCACGAGCAGCGGCTCCGAACCGCTTGCTAGCCACGTTGCAAATCCGGAAGAAGCCCATAAGGCACCCAGCGGTAACCCGCTGTCTCTGCCGTCACTGTCCAAAGAAAATTCGCCCGAATCGGCCGACTTCGAGGAAGAGCCGGCAGAAGCCAACGGAGAAAACGGCCAGCCGGATCCGGGGATTGCTGCCCGAAGCTACCTCACATTAGCCCCCTATGAGTACTGGCAGTCCAGACCGCTCCCTGCCGTTTCTGCAACGAACCTTTCCTCCGTTCAGTTCGGACTGATCGACATCATTCGGGCAGAAGGGCCGATGATCGCTCGCCAGGCATATCTGCGGTATGTCCAAGCGTCCGGAGGCCACCAGGTAGGCAAAGAACGCCAGAGGCTTTTCAATCAGACCGTCAGCCGTGCTCTCCGGGCCGGATCACTTAGCCGCATCAGCGATGGCGTCCCTGGAATCGTCAAGTCGACGCTTTACCTGCCTGACCAGGAACCGGTGAAACTGCGTGAACTCGGCCCCCGGAGTATCTTCGATGTGCCTGAATCCGAGCTGTCGGCATTACTGGATCTGTTGGCCGCACAGGGCGTACCGGAGGACGAGTTGCCCCGCGAGGTCCTCAACGCATACGGGCTCCGAAAACTGACTCAAAAAACAAGCGCCCACATTCTGGCCAACAGGCATTACGAATGGACGCCTTGACCCTGAGCATGTCGTGGACGGTAATCGGAACGCCTGCTATTCGGCCAGCCTGATGGGAACCCAGAAACCTTGACGCGCGACCTGCAGAGCAGGTTGCGGCTTGGCGAAGCTGGCTCCCGTATGGGAAGGGATACGAGACCCTGGATCGACATGGTGCAGGTTGTGCGCGGCGCTGTGTTCCCAATGCTCTGCGTGCGATTTTGTGGCCGTTACAGTACACAGAGAGTCCGCCAGCGCGCTTCCCGCCTTCGGTACACTCACGCAAGAACTTAGAGAGGAATCGCGATGACCAACACGACCGCCCCCGAACCCGAGGAGACGCCCACGTCTACCGCCGAGAAGGCGTCCGCGCAGCTCCTGAAGCTGGTCGGCACAGTGATCGACACGGGTGTCGGTCCACTGACAGGGTCGATCGCATGGGCGGAGGATCGGCTGGCCCGCGTCCAAGGAACCCGCTACGAGCCCAACTCCGACCCGACACGGAAAGTCCGGCCGTACGAGCGTGACGATATCGAGAAGGCGATCAAGAGGCTGATCGTCGAGTCGGTCGAAGCGGCCAGTGTCAACGGTTTCGTGACCGGGCTCGGTGGGTTCATCGCGATGCCGGTAACCGTTCCCGCGAACATGGCGGGCGCACTCGTGATCAATGCACGTCTCGCCGCCGCAATCGCCTACCTGCGCGGGTACGACCCCAAGGATCCGCACGTCCGCACGGTGGCCACGCTCATCGCGGTGGGCTCGAACGCACAGCAGATCGCGAAGACAGTCGGCATCAAGGTTGGCGAGAAGGTGGCGATGGCGGCGATTAAGAAGCTCCCGATCATGGTGATTCGCGAGATCAACAAGAAGGCCGGTTTCATGCTCCTGGCCAAGTACGGCTCGAAGCGGGCGCTCGTTACCCTGGCGAAGGGTGTACCGCTCGTCGGTGGAGTGATCGGAGGCGCGGTGGACGCGACCATGACCAGCGTTATCGGCCGCACCGCGAGAGCGATGTTCCCCGTCGACTGATCGATTCGCTTCTGGCAGTCACCTCGGTCTCAGCACCAGTCGACACGCTTGCATCCTCAGTTGAATGCCGGAATCCATCTCTCGTTCTGAAATACTGCTACAAACAAGAGACAAACAGGGGGGCTCTGGTTGCGCATCAAGTCTGTGGGCATTGAAAATTTTCGATGCCTCAATGCCGTAGAAGTCGATTTCAGCGAAATCACCACGTTTATCGGCCCCAACGGGGCCGGCAAAAGCTCCGTCCTACGGGCATTGAACTGGTTCTTCAATGGGGGCCAATTAGATCGGCGGGATGTGTGGTCCGGGAGTACTGAGGAACGGATTAGGGTGCGTGTCACGTTCGACGACCTCACTGCCACGGACCGCCAGGCACTAGGAGAAAAATACGCTCCTAGTTCGGCCAAGACTTTCACAGCCTGGCGGACCTGGACCCCAGCCGAGGACAAAATGACCGGCAACGCCTTCGTGTTTCCTGCTTTTGAGAAGGTTCGGCAAGCTGCCTCCGCAAGCGATAAGAAAACTCAATGGGCCAAGATTTTGGACGAATTTCCAGAGTTCAGTCTTCCCAAATGGTCGTCTGCAGCCAAGGTAGAAGCGGAGATGGACCGGTGGGAGCGAGATAACCCCTCGCGACTCAAGGAGTCTGAGTCGGGTGGGAACCACCTGTTCGGCTTCAACGGCCAGAACGTACTTTCCGGCATTTTTGATTTTGTCCTTGTAACGGCTGATCTTCGTGCGCAGGAGGAAAGTACCGACAGTAGAGGCACGATCATCAGTCGGATCCTGGAAAAAACCGTTGACCGTTCGAAAGCGGACGCAGCGTTCTCAGCTCTCGCTGATGAAGTAGCCGAAAAACGAAGCGCAATCACCGCACAACATCTCACCTCACAGCTCCAGGACCTCGCAGACGAGCTCAGCAACGAGATCGAGGCCTTCACCACAGGTCGGAAGATTCGGCTAAAGCCAGAAGAACCTGAGTTGAAGCCTCAGGCCTCGAAGATCCGCGTCAGTGTTGTCGATCAGTTGACGGAAACTGATGTCGATCGGCAAGGCCACGGATTTCAACGGGCGCTACTCATCTCGAGCCTCAAATTGCTCGCTGACAGAGGAACATCGGCGACACCGGAAAGCGTCATCTGCCTCGCCATCGAAGAACCCGAGCTCTTTCAACATCCGACTCAGGCACGAGCCTTCTCTAGTGTTCTTCGAGCACTGGCCGCTGCGCCGGAAAATGGCCTACAGATTTCATACGCGACGCACTCTCCCTACTTCATTGACGCGAGGTACTTCGACCAAATTCGCAGGGTACGGCGAAAGGCTGCAGACTCGGACAGCCATGCCGAAGTAACGATCACGCAGGCAACTGTTGCAGCCGTGGCAGAAAAACTCGATGGATATGTTGATCCTGCGGTCATCACCGCAAGATGGGACCTCGTATGTACGCAGCACTTATCGGAAGCTCTATTCGCTGAAGCCGTGCTTCTTGTCGAGGGCGATGATGATAAGGCTGTATTCGAAGGCATTGCCGCAAGAACGCGTCATCTGGCCATTGACGGCATCTCTGTAGCTGCGGCACAGGGCAAGGGACACCTTTATGTCCCCAACGCCATCTTGAGTGAATTGGGCATTCCCACGCTCACGGTATTCGATAACGACTCGGGCTGCGCTCAACGCATGGAAGCCAAGAACAAGAACGCCAATGATATCCAGAACGCAGTTCGCCAGCATAAGAGGGACAATCGTCAACTTCTCCGCTACTTCGGCATCGATCCGGTGGACTACCCGTTGGGGCAGGTTGCCCATAATGTCTTGGCTGTGTCAGACACACTCGAAACCATCATCACCGAAGATTGGCCTGCTTGGGACAAACATTTGCAAGAGACCATCGCCAACGGCCAAGGAGTAGGAAATAAGAACGCCGCAACCTACGCTTTAGTCTCTGAACAATGCACAGTGGATCCCTCGGGAAGACTTTTGGAACCAGTTCTGGCCGTTCGTTCTCTGCTTAATGCCTCAGATAATGAAGCAGCTCCGTCGGATTGAGGGGCTAGCCCCCTCTGGGGCTTACATAAGTGCCGATAACAGCGCATATGTCGTCTATGCAGGTGCACTACTGCCCTGCAGGCGTGGGACGTCGGGCCCCGTATGCTTCCGGGCTCATTCACCACGGCGGCGACCTTGGGCAGCAGTGGAGCGCCTCATTGCGACTCAGGCTTGAAGTGTGCCGCAATCGCTGGTCCCCGTGTGGCACCCACAGGATTGTCGGAGGTCCAGCCCACCGCGCCGCTTTCTGCCGCCGCGGTTACGGAAGTAACACCTCCATCGTGTCAGCGAAGCCGGTCCAGGGCGGCCTGGGCCATCGCCTGGGCGTGGGCGAGGGAAATGTCGGAAGGCATGGTTCATTCTGCCATTTGCAGGGGGAAACGACGGTGCACCCCGTCCTTAACGCCCGTCCTTAGCGAAGGCCCGCCGGCCGGGCCTGTGGGTCCGGCC
>NZ_JBNHIC010000054.1:0-21356 GCF_059092905.1 Arthrobacter sp. B0427-1-12
CCCGTCCACCTGGGTGGCGAAGAAGCTGTACGAGCAGAGCGGGCTGACAGCCGGCCAGATTGACGTGGGCCTGGTCTACGACTGCACCAGCTTCACCTTGCTCCTCGTCGCCGAGCAGTTCGGGCTGTGCGGTCCCGGCGAGGTGGCTGAACGCATCATCGCCGGAGACTTCGCCCCGACCGGCTCCATGCCGCTCAATCCGCACGGCGGTGACACAGCGGGCGGCTACACGCACGGGTTCCGCCATGTCCTCGAGGCAGTGAAGCAGGTCCGGGGCACGGCGGACAACCAGATCCCGGACGCTGAGGTGGCCCTGGTCGGCGGCCCGCAGGCGGGACCGACCTCGGGCCTCATCCTGCGCCGCTCTGCGCGGTAGCGAGAAGCATCATTCAAGCGGGGATCGGACCGAGTCTGCCCCGATCCCCGCTCTTGCAACGGATCAATTCGGGGGCGTCTGCCGTACCGGGACCAGTTTCGGAGCGCTTCGGATGCCGCGCTCTTTGAGCTCGTTCTCGATCGTGGAGCGCAGCACCGGCTTTCGGATCTTCGTGCTGGACATGGGCCATTCGTCGACGAAGCGTACGTAACGAGGGACCTTGTACGTAGCGATCGATCCCAAGCAGTAGTCGATCAGTTCCTTCTCGGTCAAGGCGACACCAGGCTGTGTCTCGATGAAGGCCGCCGGGACCTGCTCGTACACGTCATCGGGTGCGGCTACGACGGCAGCGACCTTCACAGAGGGATGCCCGAGTAGGAATGCTTCCACGTCTGCCGACGAAACGTTTTCACCGCCGACCCGCAGTGTGTCTTTCAGCCGGTCGACGAACGTGACCCGTCCACCTGTGTCGAGGTGACCGCGATCGCCGGTGTGGAACCAGCCATCGGCATCGATGACCGTCGCGGAGTACTCGGGATCGTTGTAGTACCCCTTGAACAGCAGGGTCCCGCGGATCAAGATCTCACCGTCGACCCCGGGGTCACAGTCTTGGCCCGTTACAGGATCGACGACCCGGAGTTCGTTGCCTGGCAGGGGGGTGCCTCCGGTGGTCATGCGGACGTCGAGCGGGTCGGTCGGCAGGACCATGGCGAAATGCCCGGTCCCTTCGGTGAGCCCGTAGTTGGTAAGCAGAATCGATTGGGGTACTAAGGCTTGGAGGTGTCGCAGCCGCGCTTCGCTCCCTGCGGTGAAGGTAATTCGGAGCGCGCTCAGGTCCGACTCCGCGAAGCGAGGGTGCTCGACGATCGGACGCCAGATGGTTTCCATTCCCATCTGCGCGTGTGTGCACCGTTCGTCGACGAGTTGGTCGAGACTGACGTCGGCGGAGAAGAACCCGGCATGGACGAAGCTCGCGCCGACCGTCAGGCACTGCGTGAACGAGGTCAGTCCACCGTTATGGTGCAACGCGATCGGGCACCAGAAAACATCGCCCTCCTTTAACAGGTAACGGGTCTCGGCGAGGGCACGGGCCTGTTCCAATACGCTTCCGTGCGTAATCAGGCAGCCCTTCGCCGCTGAGGAGGTGCCAGACGTGAACATGATGTACGCGATGTCGTCGGGGCCAATGACATCGTCGTCGATTGGCGCGACCTCGTCGCTAGGGATTTGCCCTTGGTCGTCCAAGACCTGTGGGGATGTGAATCCAGAGGGCACGGGGCCTTCGCCGGATCCGAGCAGCACGATTCTCCTCAGCTCGGGAGCCTCCTCAGGCGCCGGGTACTCGGCACCGACACCTGCAGGTGCGTCTGCCAAGCTCGGCAACGCGTCCGTTATCGTGCGAACGAGGTTCAGTGAGGCTATCGCGAACTCGGTCGTCACGAGCACCCTCACGTCCGCGTGGCGGAGGGCATGACGCACTTCGGTCTCTTTCCAGCGCTCGCTCATCGGCACCACGACGCACCCGGCGCGAGCGGCGCCGAGGATGGCGGCAGCCAAGTCCACGCAAGGGGGGAGCATGACGGCAACCTTGTCGCCCGGCTCGGCACCGGCAGCGCGGACAAGCCGCGCCATGGCGCTGGCACGCTCGTGCAGTTCGGCGTAACTAGCCCTCTCGTCCGGGAAGACGATCTCTGCCCGCGGCCACCGCTCTGCGGCTCGTCGCATTAAAGTGCCAAGGCTTCGTATGTCGCTCTTCGTTTGGTTCGGCATTGTTGCCATCCTCATCGCCTTTCGTCGACGCGCGTCGAGCGCGGTGCCGGAATCTATAACGCGGGTGCCGCGATCCGCACCGGTTGTTTGGTTGATAGTGGCAAAGCCGGGTCTTTTGGTCAAGTAGTTCATATCAACCTATCGGTAGTTTGACCGGCTTGGGTGGCGGGGGTTATGATTCGATCGAGTCTTCCACGCGACGCCAGGGCCTGGCGAAGAGGTGGATGCGATTAGCGCCGTGAGGCACATGAGAGTGGAGGGGCACAGCATGGGAAACATCTATGAAGAAGTGCGAAACTATCTCGGTCAATATACACACTGCATGGACGCCGGTGACTTCGCGGCAATGGGCGCATTGTTCGGTGATGCTCGAGTATATGACGCGCACGGCAATCTGTTCGCGGAGGGTGCCGAAGAAATCGAGAAGTTCTGGCTCTCCGCGCTCCACCTGTATGACGGTGTGCCCCGGACCCAACATGTGACGACCAACATCGTTATCGACGTGGCCCCCGACGGTCGCAGCGCAGAGGCGCGTTCCAGCGCGGTAGTTTTCCAGGCTGCACCGGATCAGGAGCTCCAACCCATCGTAACGGGTGGCTACGTCGATCAGTTCGCCTATGATGACGACGACGTGTTGCGCTGGGTGGAGCGACGGAACCTCGTTAACCTGGTCGGTCATATCTCCCGCCACCTGCGTCGCGACTGAGCTATGGCTGCGAGCGAAGCGAAGCCGCCGCCGTGTACCCACGCCGCTCGTGGCCGACTTTCGTGCCGCCCCAAATCTGGGTGATTCGGGCGTCCGAGCTGGGCTGACCGCCGTGCTGGTAATTCGTCCAGACTGCCTCCGTCGGTAAGCTCATCATGAACTGGCATCTGTCGCGGCACCGCACGAGAGGGCCGCGGAGCATGACGCGCTGGCGCCCCCGTCGACGGAAAGGTCAGCACGGGTTCGGGCGCGCGAACCTTACTCCCCTATAGGTTCCCGATGGGGGAGTCAGGTTCGGTGTAGGCCCAGGCCGATAGTTGGGTAGACACTGTGAGAGCTTCAATCACAGGCTTCACCGCCACTCAGCACAATATGTCGACCCCTGTCACGAGGTTTGATGACTCCAACCATGCGATGGTCGACGTGAACCTGGTGGCCAGGCACGTGCTGACTCTCGATGGCGTCACCGAGATCCTGACCATCGGTGGCTATTACGAGTTCGGATTGGTTAAGCGTCAGGGGCGATGGCGGATATGGTCGAGTCGATTGACGTCCAGCTGGGACGAAGGCGATCGAGGGCTGTTCGCCAAGGCGCACCCGTTCGCAGAGATCGCCCTGCCGCCTAGATGATGATGATTGAGTCCGTTTGGGTTTAGTGGTCGTAGGCGGTCAGGGATCGTTTCCGCGGGGCGTTGATGAGCCAGTTGTGCCAGATCCCCGCGGCCAGGGCGAAGAGCCGGGCTGCGATCCGGGCATAGACGCCAGCAGGGGTCTGTCCGCCGTGCTGTTCGAGGGTGAGCTGGCTCTTGAGGGTGTCGAAGACCGACTCGATCCATTGACGGACCCTCCCGAGGCTGCCGAAGCGGGCGGGCTCGTCCTTCCGGTCCGGGCGCAGCAGGACGACGCCGAGGCCTGCGATGAAGGCCTCGAAGTCCTTCCCGGCGAAGCCCTTGTCCCCGACGATCACCTGCCCGGCCGCGATCAGGTGGTGCTCGCGGTCCGGTAGCGCCTGGAACTGAACCGTCCCGGGATGCTCCTATTGCTGTCAATTCGCTTTTTGGGGGTTCTGGGCTGACAGCCGCTTCCGGTACGTCGCTGCGAGGGCGTCGTTGCGGATGAGTGCGCGCTCGAGGCGGGAGATGACTGAGGGCCGTTGGCCGAGGTGGCCGGCGGCGGCCTTGATGGTGGGTCCGGGCTGCATGCGTCCTTGGCGCAGGCCGGTGTTGTCCGGAGCGGGCCGGGGTCGGTGATCCGGCGGTAGATTTCACGGGCAAGGTAGCGTTTGAGGCAGCGGATGATCTCCCGCTTGCTCCGGCCCTCGGCGGTGCGTTTGTTCGCGTAGTCCCTGGTGCGCGGGCACGAGGACATGCGGATCAGGACGACCTGGTGCAGGGCCCGGTTGGCGTTGCGGTCGCCGCCGCGGCTGAGCCGGTGCCGGGTCGTCTTTCCCGATGATGCCGGGATGGGCGCGGCCCCGGCCGGGGCTGCGAATTGGGCTTCGCTGCCGATCCGGTCCGGGTTGTCTCCGAGGATGACCGGCAGCTGGCTGGCCACTTCGGGGCCCGCTGCCGGCAGGTCGCAGAGCAGCGGGGCGCAGGTATCGGGGATTTCCCTGATCGCGGCGTCCGCGGCCTCGATTTCGGCGGCCAGGGACCGGTAGCGGACGGCCGGCGGCTTCAGCGTCAGCAAGGTGATGTATTCCGGGTCGGCGGCATGGCCGGACGGCCGGGCCCGCTGGCGGGCTGTGATCATCGCCTGGGTCCCGGTGCCCCGGTATTTCGCGCGCAGTGCCTCCGGGGCCGGGAGGAGAAGCCCCTTGATCTGGTTGACCGCGGCGGTGCGGGCCTTGGCCGCGGCGCGAGAGCTTCGCCCGTGGCTCGGCCGCCCTCGTGCTGTCCTGGCGCCACACGCGCCCGCATCCGGTGCACCGGTAGCGGCGGACCCGCAGCAGCAGCGTCACAGGACGCCACCCGAACGGTTCGTGCGCCAGGCGCCTGGTCACCGTGTCCCGCGGGACGCCCCGGCACCCGCACCGGCGGCACCAATCATCCGGCCCTGCCACGGCACTCCAACACTGCCCGATCCGGCTCAAGGCGCTGTCCGACGACTTCGAGGCCGAGCCCGTCGAGACGAGCGAACGTGGTCAGGTCAGGACGAATGAAGGTAGCGTTAGCCATGTCGAGGTCTTTCGGATGGGCGGCGTAGGAACATCCATCATCGGAAGACCTGGACCTCTATCCGGTTACCGACGCGCCCACCCCGGCTACACCCTCAACTGTGAAGCCCCATAAGGACAATTACGGGGTCTACAGGGTGTGGAAGGTCCGCGCCGAGCTGCGCCGGCAGGGCCGGCAGGTGGCCCGCTGCACGGTCGAGCGGCTGATGCGCGCCGAGGGGCTGCGCGGGATCTCCCGGGCCAAGGGACCGCGCACCACCAGGCCGGCGCCGGAGACCGGCAGGCCGGCGGACCCGGCCGGGCGCCGGTTCAGCGCCCCGGCGCCGAACCGGCTGTGGGTCGCCGGCATCACCTATGTGCGCACCTTTGCCGGCCGGGCCTGTTCCGCGTTCGTGCCGGTGTGTTCTCCCGCCGGATCGTGGGCTGGCAGGTGTCAACGGGTCGCTATATGGAGCTGGCGCCGGACGCGCTGGAGATGGGCCTCCGGTCCAGGATCCGGGACGGGGCCGACCTGTCCCGGGCTGGTCCACCATAGCGACCGCGGGGGGTCAGTATCGGGCCGTCCGCTACACCGAACGCCTCGCGGAGGCGGCGGCTGTGGCCTCCGTGGGGTCCCGGGGAGACAGTTACGACAATGCCATGGCCGAGGCGTTCAACTCGCTGTTCAAGGCCGAGCTCGTGCGCAACAAAGGGCCCCTGGCGGGACATCGGCCACCTGGAGGTCGCCGAATACGAGCAGTCACACGCCGGTCACCCGGCACCTGAACCACTCGCAATTTCCAGCTAAAACACCCTCCAAAAAACCCGGGGCTTGACACCAGAGCTTGAGCACCCCGTAGACGCTGCGGTTCAGGACCCGCAGATCCCTCAGGGTGTTGGCCGCACAAGCATCCTGAAGCCCGGCCCCGGTGGTCCGACGCCACGGGAACGGTGGGCGTAATAGGCAGACCGGCCCCGAACCCGTCGGCATATTTCCGGATGTATCCGGCTACTGTCCGGGTTTGCGGCCGGGCTCCGCCGCGGCGAAAAAAGCCGCAGCGGTCCGCAGGATCTCATCGGCCCGGCGCAGCTGCGCGTTCTCCTTCCGCCGCCGGGCGACTTCGTCATCAACCGGCCGGCGGGGTCACGCCCTCGCCCAGGTCCCGGCGGATCCGGTTCCGCAACGCGGACCCATTGATCCCCGGCAGGTCACCGACCTCGATCCGGGCATTGGGCTGGGAAATGTCCCCTGATGCGGTCCTGCTACATCCGCACGGCACGGGCCCGGGTCCCTCCGCATCGTACTTCCCGGCTGCAGGCATCATCCGATTCTCCCAATCCTTGTTAGATCATGCCCTCCACCAGTTCCAGTGCGGATCACGTCTGCCTTGTCGCCTCCCTTACCCACTTCTGGTCGATTGAGGCGTAAAAACCTACCAACTATATGGTTTACAAAGGCCAAGGTGGCAGATAGGGTTTCGCAAATAAGAGACGTGGATTACATAGTCGTGAAACACGTCCCCCATCCCACGTCATGCCATCGCCTGGTGGCCAAGAAGGGAGAGAGATGCGCGCAGTACGTTTTCATGCGGCCCAGGATTTCAGGTTCGACGACATCCTTGAACCCGAGTTGGGTGAGACCGACGTGAGGGTCCAAGTCGCCTACAACGGCGTGTGTGGCACCGATCTGCATCTCTTCTACGACCCCGAGCACTCTGGGATGAAGTTCGATTACGACGACTCCGGAGCTATCCTCCCCAAGCGCGTCGGGCACAAGTACGCGGGGACCATTGTTGCGGTCGGATCTGCGGTTGACCGTTGCAAAGTCGGCGACCGGGTGGCTGTATACCCCATCCCCAACTGCGGCGAGTGTGCGAAGTGCAAGTCCGGGGCCCCATCGTTCGCCTGCACGAACCTGAGTGAGGGCAACGGGGGGCGCTGGCCAGTCCGTGACGCTGAGCGAGCGGTTTGTTCACCAGTTGCCCGACTCCGTCTCGCTCATGCAGGGCGCCATGGTGGAGCCGCTGGCGGTGTCGCACCACGCGGTGAACCTAGCCGAACTCTCGACGAGTGACACCGTCGTAGTGGCCGGAGCCGGCCCAATTGGAATCGGCATCTTCCTGGACCTTCGGGCCCGTGGCATCTCGAAGGTCGTCGTATCAGAACCGAGCGCGGATCGACGCGCCATCATCGAACGGCTCGGTGCACGTGTCGTGGACCCGACCACAGAGAACCTCGCCACCATCGTGCACGATCTCTCCGCTGGAATCGGAGCGGATGCTTTCTTCGACGCGGCTGGCGTTGCGTCCGCCTTTTCGCAGGGCGTCCACCTCCTCGGTGCCTATGGTCGACTGGTCGTGGTGGCGATCCACGGCCAACCGGTGACGCTCGATCTGTGGGCAATGCAGCCTAATGAGAAGCGTGTCATCGGTGCTATGGCCCACACGCAGGCCGATTTCGACGAGGTCATCAAGGGCTTGGCGAGAGGTGACTACCCCGCAGAAGGCTGGGTCGCGCTACGCCCATGGGACGACCTCCTCGACGTCATCGAAGAACTACGCGCCGGCCAGGGCAAAGGTCATCCTCGAGATCAACTGACGAATTCCCAACCGATTTGTTCCTAAGGTAAAGGAAATAAAGCATGTCCCTCATCGCAATGAAACCGACTGGGGTCGCGAAGTTCTTCGTGGCCGCAGCCTTGCTCAGCGGGATTACCCTTGTCTCGGGGTGCGCCGCGCCAGAGAGCAACGATGGCCCAGCTGGCTCGGGCAACTCCTCTGTCTTCGAACCGTCGCTGGCCGATGCGGTGTCTCTGGGCCCCATGGTCCCCGTCACCGTAGACGCAGACACCATCACGGTCGATGTGGGCGAGGGCAAGAGCGTGAAGTTCAGCAAGTCTGGTCCGAAGCCCAAGATCGCCGTGTTCGCGAACGGCACTTCCAATACTTACTCTGCAGCGGGCGTCGAAGGGGCCGAGGCTGCGGCCGAGAAGTATGGGTACGACTTGACCGTATTCGACGCCAGGTTCAACCCCTCCGTACAGCGGAACCAGATTGCATCGGCGATCGCGAGCGGGACATTCGGGCTCGGAGTAATCCAACCAGTGGACGACAGCATCTGTTCGACCGTTGCAACCGCTGCGGACAAGGGGCTGGCGCTCTCCGTCGTAAACGGCGCCATGTGCGGCCGCGCGTTCTCGTCCGACAAAGACCTGTGGGTTCCCGGAACGGTGAATTACGTGGGTGGAACTTCGCAGAACGACGCCAGCCTCAAGTTCGCGCAGATGATAGTGGAGGACAACCCCGGGCCGACGAAGGCCGTCCTGCTCGTCGGACCCGTCGGACAGACAGGCGCGGACGGGGCAGTCAAGAACTTCGAGACAGCCACGAAGGGTACGGACTTCGAGCTTGTTGCGATCGACCGACAAGCTCCCAGCTTTGAGGCCGGACTCTCGGCCACTCAGAGGTTCCTGATTGCTCATCCCGATCTAGATGTCCTTATCTGCAACTCGAGCGAGGAGACTCTCGGCGCACTGAAGGCGATCAAAGAGGCCGGGCTGTCGGGCAAGATCAAGGTCTATGACGCGGGTGGCAAAGCCGGCATCATTCCGGCCCTCAAGGCAGGCGAAGTTGTCTTCACCATTCCATACTTCCCGAAGGTGAGCGGGTTCGTGGTGACGGAATCGCTGATCTTAGCCTCGCAAGGTTCCCAGGAGGTCCCGCGCGTGGTGGTTAATGACGGTCAGCGGCCCGAGGACCCGGATAACCCGACGGCGCTGCCCAAGATAACTTCTGCCAACGTCGACAACTTCCAGTCGGATTACTGATGGTCGGCTCCAACGACGTGCCGATGCTTGCACTGCAATGTCGAGGTGTGACGAAGCGGTACGGCGCCACGACAGCTCTTGAAACGGTAAACGTCGACGTGCGTGTGGGCGAGATCCATGCGTTCGTCGGCGAGAACGGCGCCGGCAAGTCGACGATGGCAGGAATTCTCTCCGGGCGCGTGGTGCCAACCGAAGGTGACGTGACGTTGTTCGGCGAGCCGGCCCCCTTCGGGCGCCCCAAAGCGACCCGCGACGCGGGCGTTGCAACCATCTACCAGGAGTTGATGATCGTTCCGGCTCTGTCCGTGGAGGCGAACGTCTTCCTCGGGCGGTGGTTGTCGAGAGGAGGCCGACCGGACGACGAGGCAATGCGTGAGCAGGTTGAGCGGTATTGCAAGCGTCTCGGAAGCAGCCTCCCGTACGGCACTCCCGCGCGAAAGCTCTCTATTGCCGAGCGGCAGATGGTGGAGATTATCAAGGCGCTGCATGACGAGCCGCGCTTGATCATCTACGACGAGCCGACGGCAGCACTCACTTACCGCGAGCGACGTGTGCTCCAAGCGGTCATGGCGACCCTGAGGGACGAGGGCCGCACTCAGGTGCTGGTGACGCATGATCTCGCCGAGGTTATCGATCTTGCCGACGGCGTGACCGCCTTTCGAGACGGCCGTGTCGTCTGGTCCGGTCCGACCTCTGACACGACGCGATCCGAATTGGTCAACATCATTCGGGGTCCTGACCACCTGCCATCACGGACTCAGTCCTCACCATGGGCTGACAAGAATCGTGAGGCAGCAGGAAGAGGCCGCGACGTCCCTGACCGTTTGACAGTGAGTGAACTTAGCTGTCCAGGGATTCTCCAAGGGATTAATCTGCAGGTCCGGCCTGGAGAGATCGTCGGGCTGGCGGGCTTGGTCGGTGCGGGTCGCACGTCGACCCTGCGGGCATTGTTCGGGCTGCTCCCCGGCACGACGGGCAGCGTTACTCTCGACGGCGAGCAGATCGGTGTTCCCGGCAGTCCGCGAGTGGCGAAAAAGCTCGGGATCGGCTTTATCACTGATGACCGCAAGAACTCTGGCCTGATCCCCGGTCTCTCCGCGGCGACAAATGCGGTCCTCACGGACCTCGGAGCGGCCGCGACGTTTGGGGTCCTTGGCAAGCGGACTGGTGCCGCTGCTCGCTCGGCTGCCAGGGGATTGCGCATTCCTGAGCATCGTTGGGCCGTACGTTCTGAAAGCTTATCTGGCGGGACCCAACAGAAGTTGCTCTTCGCTCGGTGGATGCACCACCCGGTGAAGATCCTTCTGGCCGACGAACCGACGCGGGGGATCGATGTCGGCGCTAAGTCGATCATCGTCGATACCCTGCGGTCGCTGGCTTCTGAAGGCACGGCCGTCCTGGTCGCGTCGTCCGAGTTGGAGGAACTGGTCGAGGTCTGCGACAGAATATTGGTGCTTCACGCGGGTGCCATCGCAGGCGAGTTCGACCTCGCTTCCCAGGACAATGACCCGCAAACCCTTGCGGATGCCATCAATCGCCTCACGGACGCTGCGTCCGCCGGACCCGCTCCCATAAGCAGCGAGACAACTGCGATTCCGACCGAGGAGAAAACCCATGCTTGACCTCAAGACGCCGGCACCGGCGTCCAAACCGCAGATCAGTACCCTGCGATCCGTTGGCTCGCGGGTGCTCGATCTGTTGTTAAAGCACGTGATGCTGGTGTTTCTCGTGCTCACCTTGATCTTCGCCCAAGTAGCGTACCCACGATTCTTCACTCCGAGCAATCTCGAGCTCATCCTGACCCAGAATGTCGAGCTTGGTCTCGTTGCTATCGGGCTGACGTTCGTCATCATCTCGGGGTCATTCGACTTGTCGGTCGTGGGCGCCTGCATCCTGTCGGCGGCGGTCTTCGCGCGGCTCTCCTCATCAGTACCAGCTGGCATGGCCATCCTCGTCGCTTTGGCGGTCTGCGTCGGGATCGGTGTGGTCAACGGTCTGCTTGTTACCCGACTCGGCGTGAATGCCTTCATCGGGACCCTCGCCATGGGCAGCCTGCTAAGCGGAATCGTCATACTGTTCGTGGGAACATCACAAGCAGTTGTGAACAGCGCGGCTCTCCAGCTCGCTAATGTCGATCTGTTAGGGGTGTCACTGGTTCTTGTCATTCTCTTTGCGGCCTTCCTGCTTGGCGAGTTCGTCTTGGGCCACACCATATTTGGTCGATCGCTTATGAGTATTGGCGGCAATGCCGAGGCTTCACGTCTTGCGGGTATGCGCGTGCCGACCCTCCAAATCACAGCGTTCACGATCTCCGCCACGATGGCGGGCCTGGCTGGCGTCTTGTTGGCGTTGAAGCTCGGTGGCATCGGCGCCGACATGGTCCAGACAGAAGCGTCGCTGATGCTGAACAGCTTCGCCGTGGTCGTCCTCGGCGGTACGTCGCTTTGGGGTGGGGAGGGCGCGGTCTGGCGCACCGCGATCGGTCTGGCGATTTTCGCTTCGCTATCGAACGTCATTGACTCGCTCGCACTGTCCAGTGGCTACGCGAACATCATCCAGAGTCTGGTCTTGATTCTCGCGGTCGGCATGGACTCCTACGCACGCAAGCGGAGGGGTGTGTGATCGACGGTCAGTACATACGTACGCGGGCTCCTTCTGATGAACTGTCGTGCCGCATGAACCGTGCTAAGCGGCCTCAATTCGGTTTGACGCAGGGAGCGCTAATCATTGATGACAAGGAGGTTGTTCTGTGAAGGGAAGTAGATCGATGAACACGAGCGGAAAGGTCGAAAGTCAGACGTTCTTCACGCAGAGCCACGCAACTCGGTTTGGAAAGTACGAGTTGGCGGACGAGGAACTGCATCGCGAGCACCAAGACTCTAGTCCGCATTACGGGCTCTTCGTACTTAAGCGTGGTTGGACGGTTTCTGCCGGTACGGACGGTGGCCGCCGGCTGAGAGCAGCATCCGCAGCCGGTAGTTGCTGAAGTTCCGGAAGCCCCAGGCGCCTGGGGCGATGGAGGTGCTTCGCGGCCGCGTTCGGCGAGCCAGTCGGCGCAGGCCTTCTTCGAGCGCCCCGGCACCAGGTCCAGCAGCCTGGCACGCACCCTGCCCCTGGCATCGCGGGTGAGGCCGGCCATCCCGGTCAGCTCCTTCGGGCCCCGCTTGCGCGGATCGCCGTGGTGCCAGATGTGTTCGTCGACCCCGAGGCTGGTGACGCCGGCGAAGCGGGCCTGGTCCGCCGCGAGGCGCTCCGGCACGGGACGGACCGCGCGCCACAGTGTCTTCCACGCCGTCCCGAGCCGGCGGGCCAGGCCCAGGATGGTGGCGTGCTCGCGGCGCAGCTGCCGCACCGCCCACGTCACGGCCCGGGTGGTGACAGACCCCTGCGCGGCGACCAGGTCCGGAACCTGCTCGGCGAACGTTCCTCGTGCGCAGCCCGGGTCCGGGCAGCGCCAGGTCCGCTGGCGCCACACCAACCGGACCCTCAACTCCCCGTGGGGCACGTCCTTCAGGACCCGGAGCCGCCGGCCCCGGCTCGGGGCCGGAACCCCGCAGCCGGGACACAAGACCGGCTGCCAGGGCGTGGAGACGGTCACCGTCATCAACGCCTCGCCATGTTCGACGGCCCGGCATGGACACCTTCCAGGCCAAGCAGAACATCGCAACGGGAACAGGGATTGGTGGTGGGCGCGGCAGCGCACCCCGTGTGTTGGACAAGTCGGGGTCCTCGTGTTGGAGCAGCATGCTTGGTCGCTACTGATCCTCGGGGACCCCGGCCCCCTATCCGGTGCTCACCACGCCGTAACCCTCACTCCCCACCGGATGTCCGAAGAGACGCCAAACGATCGGCATTCCACCTGCGGCGGGTGGGCGCTTAACCAAGGTGCGGGCATGGGCCCCGGAAGCGCGCCTTGCTGCAGGATCCCCGCCACGGGCGATTCTGCCCAATCGAGGCACGCCACCATGAATGTCAGCCCCGGGCCAGTGTCCCAGTTCCGTGAGAATGGTCGCCGCGGTCGTCATTCCGGCTGCCTGTAAGGGCAGACCTGGTGGCTGGCACTCCGTCTGGACCGGAGAGACGAGTATAGCTATTCCTCCGGACCGCGACCCCGCCTGTAGTGAGAAGCATCCCTGTACGCTTTCGGCGGGATCCCCTTCCATCGTTTGAAGGCGACGGTGAAGCTGGCTGGGTCGGTGTAGCCCAGCGTGCGGGATATTCGTGCGACGGAGTGATCGGTATTCGAGAGCAGATCGGCGGCGAGGTCGCTCAAGGTTTCGTCCCGTATCTGGGCGAAGTCGCTACCGGTGAGTTCGAGCTTGCGTTGCAGGGTGCGTGGGGAGACCTGCATCGTTGCGGCCACATTGGCCAGTTTGCGGTTGAGCTCGGGCGCGGCCCTAATGGCCTTCACGACGGTGCCTCGCCAATCGCCGGTCGCGCTGAGTGTATCGAGAAGCTTCCTGTCTTCTTTCATCCACGTCGTGTGCTGGAACGCGTCACCGAAGGGCAGCTCAAGTGTCGATACTGCGGGGTCCCACCATAACCGCAGGGCTTCGGAGCCGCAGAGGATCTCGCACGGGATGTACGTCAAAACCTCGGGGGAGGCTTCTGCGAGAGGGAATTCGACCCGGGTGAAGGGGAAAGGGGCGCCGTACAGCCACGTGAGGGTACGGGCGGCGGAACAGAAGTCACGATAGACGCTGAACGGGATCAACTCTTCCGGGGCCTCGGGGTAGGTCATCTCCATCCCGGTCACCGCGCCATCTGGAGTCCGCAGAGGCGCACTCTCCATGAGGCCGGGGCCGTAGTCCATTCCGGTGGCCACTTCTACCCACGCCTCGACGTTCGGCGCCGTTAAGAACGCCAGTCCTCGAACGCCGAAAGAGCCCAGTGTGTAGGCATGCCCGACCTTCATCCAAAGATCGACACGATCTCTGGTGAGAGCGACGAACTGAAGCTGAAAGGCCAGCTCCTTCCGTGCAGGGATAGTGCCTCCCGGACGGTTTACCACGTCAGGGTCAATTTCCGCATTCGCGAGGGCGGTCCGCCAATCGAGACCTGCCTCTTCGAGCAGCCCGCGCATTGCGTGAACACTGAAATTCGGCAGTCGCAGGTTCTGATACGTGCTTAATTTCATCGTTGCCCCCTTTTCACCGCAGACGTAACACTGCGGTCCGGCATGTTCGGGAACCCCTAAGAAAGCCACCCTTGCCGCTACGCAAAGCTGGCCAGCCAACGGGAGCCCGGTAAAGCCGGCCCGGATGTCGTTCCTCCGCATGGCACGTTCGACCCGGCGCCGGGAGGAACGGTTCTCAGGACGCCTCTCTCCTCGCCGGGAGGGTCCGGCCTGCCGCTGCGGAAGCTCTGTGGCGGTTGAATCGCCGACATCCTGTGAAGTATGTCATAGGATTGGCATCTCGCGCCATCGCCGGACAAAGGGAACGTGCTTAGCGTGCTTTCCTATGTGATTGGCGTCCTTTACCCTACCGGGCCGCTGTCGTCCGCTCATAGCGTTATTCCTGAACGAGGGCCGGCAGAGAAGCCGGCACACCTACATCAAAGGAGATCCGGTGAGCATCAGCAGCAGTGCCTCGGCCGCCCGCACCGCTTCAGGGGGGACTCAATTCGCGGAAATGGACAGGCCGGCGATTACGGCCGAGGAATTCAAGGCCGCGTTCCGCAACCACCCCGGCGGGGTCGCTGTCATCACAGCCGATGCCGGCAACGGACCGGTCGGCCTGACCGCAACCTCGGTGATTTCGGCCAGCGTGGAACCTAACATTCTGGCCTTCTCGGTCTCTGAGTTTTCGTCCAGCACCCCGACGATTCGCAGTGCAGATACGGTCGTGGTGCACCTGCTCAGCGCGGAAGAAGCGGACATCGCGAAACTCTGCGCGACCAGCGGAATCGACCGGTTCGCCGACACCTCCCAGTGGTCACGGCTTGAGACCGGGGAACCCTACTTTCTCTCGGCCCAGGCCTGGATCCGGGGCAGGATCGTGAACTCCATGGCTGCCGGCGGGTCCGCCATCCTGGCCGTTGAGGCCCTTGAAGCCTCACCGGGCCTGGCCGGAAACGCGTCACCCGGAAAGCCTCTGGTCTACCACAACCGGTCCTGGCACGCCCTCGGAGAGGCATCGCAGATCTGAACCGTGCCGGCAAGAGGCAAGGCATCAACCGCGGATAAGCGCATCCCGCCTCCTGCCAGCTTCGGCTCGGAGCTCAAGCGGGCCTGACACGGGTGCGCTTCGGCACCCGGGGCAAAAGGCCTGAAGAAAATCAATGACCCGTACTGAACATAACCAACCCAAATCTGTGTCTTCTCGAAAGGATGTCTGACAATCATGACCATCACATCGCCCGACGTCGTCGCTGACCGCACCATTGACCGTGACTTCGTCGCCGATCACACGGTTGAACGTGCCCAGCGGCCCATCATAGACGGCCCGAACAAGTTCAAGATGGCAATGTTCGGGGCGAACGTTTCCACCGGGCAGGGCGGTCTCACGCTGGCCGAGAATATGATCAAGCTCGGCAACTGGGGCGAGGTGCAGGGCCTTGCCCAAAAAGCGGACAGGTATGGCGTCGAGGGGTTCATCCCGATCGCCCGCTGGCAGGGGCTTTCGGGCCCCGACCGGCCCTGGGGCCGCCAGTTCGAGACGCTCACGTGGGCGGCGGGATTGGCGGCAGCGACGCGGAACATCCAGGTTTTTGCCACCTGCCATATGCCGTTCGTCCACCCGCTCATGGCGGCGAAGATGAGTGCGACGATCGATCACATCAGCGGCGGCCGAATGGGTTTGAACGCCACCGCCGGCTACCACGAGCCGGAGTACAAGATGTTCGGTCTCGACCTGCCCGAACATGATAAGCGGTACGAGCTGGCGGACGAGTGGATGACGATCGTCGAGCGGCTCTGGTCCGACGAGGGTGATGAGTACAGGTTCGACTTCGACGGCGACTTCTTCAAGCTGGAGGGAGTGGAGGCTTACCCCAAGCCCGTTCAATCGCCGGGCCCCGTGGTCATGAGCGCCGGCTCGAGTCCGGCAGGCCAGCAATTCGCGTTCAAACATGCCAACATCCTGTTTGCCGGGCTTTTCGATCTGGAGAGCAGTAAGCCAGCCATTTCGAAACTCCGGAAGAACGCAGACGAGGCGGGGCGGGAGGATCTATCTTTGTGGTCGCCCGTCCACATCATTTGCAAAGACACCGAGAAGGAAGCACTGGACTACGTGAAGTACGTCGTTGAGGAAAAGGGAGACTGGGAGAGCGCCGCACGCTATAAAAACATCATTGAATCTGGGGGAGGCCGCAGCATCAACTTCGATGACTTCGAAGGCGATGAATCTATCAAAACCTTCATGAGAGCCAATCTGCTACCTCTGGTAGGCACTCCGGAGATGATCGTCGAAGGGCTCCAGAAGCTATCCAACGCAGGCATCGACGGAACCTGCGTTGGGATGGTCGACTACAACGAGGGTCTGGACCGCCTGCACGAGCAGATTTTCCCGCTGATGCGCAGCGCCGGACTTCGCGCCTGACACAGGACTTCGCGCTGATGCAGCCGCCACTGGCGCAGTGATCGCAAGGGACCCTCCGGGCATGGCTGCATGCTGCCGTCGTCGACGTCAGCATGCAGCCGAGCAGGGGCACTTTAGACCCTGGCTCACGCTGTGCGCCGGAAACATCGTCATGTTCACTGGCCGACCATTTTCCATCCACCGCTCGAACCGGGCGGGGATTAACGTGAGCGGTCGCAAAATTCCAAGCACATCGTTTTTCTACTAAGGAGTGAAGATAAATGACCTTTCCACACCCGGCAAAATTCCGGCTGGTGGTTGCGGGGCCGACCGAGTCAGGGGAGGCCGATTTTCTGGAGGTTGACGGTCCGGCTGTCATCGATGTGCCGGACGTCGCCGACGGAGCGTTTTACTGGGCCGTCGAGGGCGGGCACAGTAAGGAGAACTTTGGCCGGCCTCCCGCCAGCGTCCAACTCGCCGGGCCCAACGGTTCGACCTTCGGGATCAATAGCATCCCGGCGCGTTCGGCCGGCAAAGAGATCGATATGAACAAGATCGATCCCGCGATGGACGTCGGGCATGGCGGCGATCCCGCCATGCACGCCAGCGAGACCATCGATTACGAGGTCGTGATCTCGGGCAAGGTCGATCTCGAACTCCCGGGTGGAAAGGTGCGCACTCTCGTACCGGGGGACCTGCTTGTCATGGCCGGCGTACCTCACGCCTGGCGAAACCCTTACGACGAGGACTGCGTATACGTCGTCGTGACCGTCGGATTCAATTCGAAAGAGGAGCTGTAAGCATGGCTGTGACATCACCGGGTAAGGCACTGCGCGCGGTCTTCGAGAGCAAGGAGACATCGGTCCTTCCGTTCGCCGCCTTGCCGGTCCACGCGCAGATGGCGCAGGCTGCAGGCTTCAACGCGTTCTAGGTCTCGGGGGCATGTCGGCGTGGTGGGCCGAGGGCGCCTCCGACACCGGCTGGCTGACCTTGACGGAGGTAGTAGCGCACGCAAAACGCGTTGCCCGGAGCGTTGATATTCCCGTTTTCTGCGACGCCGATACGGGTTACGGGGCTCCCATCAACGTCCAGCGCACGGTCGCCGAGTTCGTCGACGCCGGTGTTGCGGGCATCCACATCGAGGACCAGCGTGAGCCGAAGAAGCCAGGCGGGGCCACCGGCATTGAACTGGTATCCGACGCAGAGGCGATCGGGCGGCTGAACGCCGCCGTCGAAGCGCGGGACAAATACGACAAGGACTTCGTGATCGTCGCCCGCATGGACGGATACGGTGCTGCCGGCGGAGGTATCGACGAGGCAATCCGGCGTGGGCAGCTCTACTGCGCCGAAACCGGAGTTGATGTCATCTTCTACGAGGGTCTCCAGACGTGGGAACAGGCCGAGCTGGCGCTGAAAGAGACGCCCGGACCAAGCTACGTGATCCCGAGCCCGAACCTCCTCGGGCAGAAGACGCTCGATGAACTGACCGCAATGGGTCAGGCAATCGAGATAGCGCCGTTTGTGCTGCCGGGCATCCATGAGGTTTGGCGCCTGCTTCTAGACATCAAGAAGGCCGGCGACACCACTCCGTTCGCGGAATACCTTGCCACAATGAATGAGGCCAAGGGCACCGAATACGATCTCGGCTGGGGCTCGTGCCTTGGGCGGCCCTCGACCGAATTCGTCGCAAGCACGGAGGAAAGGTACCTGCCGACTGAAGCGCGACGCGATTACGTCAATACCCCCAACGCCTAGCAGCTCGTGGCGCAAGTAGTTGAACGCGCGGCCTTCCGCAGAATCTTTTGCCCTCCCATACGTTTGTCGTTTGTCTATAAACGTATGGGAGGGCGCCCTCTAGGGCACTTGGTAAGGACAGGAAAATGCGCATTATCCCTGCATCCCCTGACGTGGGTTTGCCCTCTGACGCTTCATATGAAATCCACCCGGACCACATCGTCATCGCTGCCGTCGTCCAGTGGCGGGGCCGGATTGCCCTGTTCAGAAGGAGCCGCCACCTTGGCCACGACAGCGGCCTTTGGCACTGCATCACCGGATTCTTGGAAACCGGGGCGACCCCCGAACAGCAGACTCTTGAAGAGCTATCTGAAGAAGCCGGATTGCAGGCCGAAGACCTCCTGGAGCTCCGCCAAGGCCGGGCCATCGTGGTCGCTGACGGTTCGGGAACTCCCTGGCTCGTCCACACTTTCACGGCTCTAACGTCCCGCCGGCGGTTGATAATCAACTGGGAGCACGACTTCTACCGGTGGACCACTCCACGCAAGGCGAAGCGCTTTACCAATCGAGTCACTTGGCTGGACGAAGTGCTCAACGCAACCCAACCCAATACTTGATATGAAATCAGTGGAGGGCATGATCTAACAAGGATTGGGAGAATCGGATGATGCCTGCAGCCGGGAAGTACGATGCGGAGACCCGGGCCCGTGCCGTGCGGATGTAGCAGGACCGCATCAGGGGACATTTCCCAGCCCAATGCCCGGATCGAGGTCGGTGACCTGCCGGGGATCAATGGGTCCGCGTTGCGGAACCGGATCCGCCGGGACCTGGGCGAGGGCGTGACCCCGCCGGCCGGTTGATGAGGAAGTCGCCCGGCGGCGGAAGGAGAACGCGCAGCTGCGCCGGGCCGATGAGATCCTGCGGACCGCTGCGGCTTTTTTCGCCGCGGCGGAGCCCGGCCGCAAACCCGGACAGTAGCCGGATACATCCGGAAATATGCCGACGGGTTCGGGGCCGGTCTGCCTATTACGCCCACCGTTCCCGTGGCGTCGGACCACCGGGGCCGGGCTTCAGGATGCTTGTGCGGCCAACACCCTGAGGGATCTGCGGGTCCTGAACCGCAGCGTCTACGGGGTGCTCAAGCTCTGGCATGCGGGTCGCCGGGGATCTTCGGCCAGGCCGGGACCAGGTCGCGCGCCTCATGGAGATCGCCGGCATCGAAGGCGCGGTGCGCGGCCGCCGCCGGCCCCTGACGACGCAGCGGGACCCGAAGGCGCCGCGGCACCCGGGCCCTATCAAACGGGCCTGGAACCATCCCTCGCGTCCGGATCAGTGGCGGATCGCGGACTTCACCTATTCGGCTCAGTTCGCGGTTATGTGCAGCGTGATCGGGAGGTGCGCGGGGCATTTGATTCGTTCATGTAAATAATCGACGAGCACGTCCCGGACCGGCCGACACTGGATCTTGTAGCGGTCGATCAGCTGCTCGCAGGTCGGTTGCCCCTTGCCGGAGAACATTTCGATCGCAGCGGACGCATCCTCGCCCCAGACATGCCGGCGCAGCAGTTGATAGAACAGCGGGCTGCGGGCATCTCCCTGGAACCGCGTACCAAGACCGGCGACGACCGCGAGCAGCTCAACGCAGTCTCCGACTCTCACTCCCGCGACCTGCCCTCCCTTGGCGGCCATGATGACCGCGATCCGGGTCAGGGCCTGCTGGCCGGCCTGCAGTCCGACCTGCCCATCGGTGCAGGCCTGGGTCAGGGCGGCGAACGTCTTGCCGTCGCGTGTCCGGGCCATCTCGGTGGCCAGGGCGCGGCGGGTCGGGGCGAAACGCAACAGCCATTCGAGGCCGGGACGGATCACGTCGGCGCAGAACAGCGCCAGCAGGCCGATGCTCAGGTGGGGTGCCGCCGAACCAGGGCCTGTCCGGGACCGGCCGGCGGCCTCGCCAATGAACAGGTCCCGCCAGTCAGGGGCAGCCTCCGCGCCGCTGGCCTGCCACCGTTGCTGCCAGCTTCCGCCAGGGAAACTGGCCAGCCAGCCCAGCACCGCCAGCACTCCGGTCCGGCGGATCCGCTGGCTGTTCGGATTCTCCAAGCTGATCGGTGCAGCGAGCACGCGGGCCAGCACCGCAGAACGATCATCGCAGGTTGAAGGCCACGACAGGTCAACCCCGCAGGCGGGGAACGCGGCCATCAGCGGCGCCCCGGTTTCCGTCACCGCTTGGGCTGGCGCCGCATCATCGGCCACCGGCGGGACGAGTAATTGTTCGCTGAGCGTCACGGCTGGTTCCCTCCGAACAGGATCCGCAGGCTCTCGGGCCGGTAACCCGGTGCAGGTGTAGGTACCGGATCACGTTCTCCGGAGCCGTCAACCAGCCGATACGGTTCGAAGGGATTCCCGTTGGCCTCCAGCGAACCCGACGGTGGCATCACCAGCCCGGACAGTACCCGCGGAACGTTCTCTTCGTTGCCCACGAGAACAGAACCTAGCCGATGCCAGCCGGCTCCGCCTGCGGTTCACCCGGGCGGCCTCGGTTAGTTCGGTTAACACGTCGGTCTTGCGGCCGGGATGTTCCGTGCCGCCTTCGCGTTGACCAGCATCACCGGCAGCGTCTCCTCGAGGAGGTAGTAGAACGGCTTCCAGTAGTCGCTGCTCGCTTCCATCACCACCGTTGTGACGTTGGCGGCAAGGAGAAAATCCCGCAGCTCCAGGATCTGCGCCGTCGTGGCGCCCCAGGTCTTGACCGTCGACGTGTAGGTCCCGGCCCTGGCGCCGGGGACTCGCAGACACACCATCCCGTCGCGTTTGGAAATATCCAATCCAGCGGCCCGTTCGTGCACGATATCCATGACTGTTCCTCCTGAGACCTTAAACCGGTTGTGCCGGCGTCTGCCGGGGAGGACAGGGAAACAATTCAGGAATCTAACACTCGTGCTCCAAGGAAACAATCCACGGTTCCCGTGGAAGCACTCCACGCCACGCTAATTAACAGGTTCATCAACAGCACCAAGGAATAACCGGCGTCGACCGAGACTGACACCTCCACGATCCCCAGCTACGCGCCAACCGCCAGAGACAAAACGAGAGGCAAGAACAACTTTCTCCCACCACGGCGCGCCAGCGACGCAGAGCCGCTAATGGGTAGAGGCAGTTAGTAAGTGTTGGGAAAGGGGTTAGGCGGCTTCGGCGGCCTGCCAAGGACGCCGGCCCGGGGCAGGACCTCGAAGGTATGCATTCCCTCGGGCTTGGCCACGATTTCGAGG
>NZ_JBNHIC010000055.1:0-21347 GCF_059092905.1 Arthrobacter sp. B0427-1-12
TGGACTTCTCCTGCCGGAAACCGTCCAGGTCCTCCTCGCTCAGCCGCCCCTCAAGGTAGGCACGGGCGTACATGCCCGGAGACGCGTGGCCCTGGAAATAGATATGGTCGCCGCCGCCGGGGTGGTCCTTGCCCCGGAAGAAATGGTTCAGTCCGACTTCGTACAGCGTTGCGGCGCCCGCGTAGGTGGAGATATGCCCGCCCACCCCGATTCCCGGCCGCTGCGACCGGTGAACCATGATGGCGGCGTTCCAGCGCAGCCAGGCACGGTACCGGCGCTCGGTTTCCTCGTCGCCGGGGAACTCAGGTTCCTGGTCGGCCGGGATCGTGTTGACGTAGTCCGTGGTCGTGACCATCGGAACGCCCACGCTTTGCGCACCGGCGCGCTGCAGCAGGGAACGCATGATGAACTGCGCCCGCTCCGTGCCCTGTTCCTTGATCAGCTGGTCAAGGGATTCGATCCATTCCGCTGTTTCTTCCGGATCACGATCGGACAGCTGGTTTGTCAACCCACTCAAGATGTGAGTGGTGTCTTCTGATGCGGCCACGTCCAACCTCTCTGTATGCGATGAAGTGGTCTACATACCCCGATATTGATTTATCAGGAGTTCGCGCGGTTTCGGCAGTACCTGATGACGGTATGCGGAACCTTCATCTTGACACTCTAGTCCTGCCAGGAGCCTGATGCGTAGTCGGTTTCTGCACCGCTGAATGTTACGGCAGCGGCCCCGCCGCCGGTCCGCAGGGCAGGCCCGCGCATCCGATTTCGGTCTTGAATTCGCTGCTCGCTTGATGCCGGGACATTAAGGGTGTTGTCTTGGAGTAGCGCGAATCACCGGATTTGTCGTCAAATATTCGTAGTTAATGATGAGCATGGCGCCGCCAAGGGCTGCCGGCACTGCATACAGGAGGAGTGAAGTGGGCGAGGCCGAAGCCGCTACGGCACAGACCGTGGCGAGCAAGTTGGGTTTCAAGAACGGGGATCTGATCCAGGAATTCGGCTACGACGATGACGTCGATTTCGATTTCCGGGACGATCTTGAAGACCAGATCGGCTCCGAGCTGCTCACCGAAGACGACCATGACGTCGTCGACGGAGTGATCCTGTGGTGGCGCAGCGACGATGGCGACCTGGTCGATGCCCTGGTGGATTCACTGACGACGCTGGACGAGGGCGGAGTCGTCTGGGTACTGACGCCCAAGTCCGGCCGCGAAGGCTATGTTCCGCCCGCGGAGATCCAGGAAGCCGCACCTACGGCGGGGCTGCACTCCACGTCTTCCGCGGGTGTTTCCGAGGACTGGGCCGCTACCCGCCTCGTCGCCCGGCGCAAGAAGTAGCAGGCCGCCTGGGCATGGCCGATCCTGCCGCGGGCCGGTTGGCACCGGATTTCGAACTGTCGAACCAGTTCGGTGAATCTGTCCGTCTTTCCTGCCTGCGCGGCACCCCGGTGGTGCTGGTGTTCTACCCCTTTGCGTTTTCCCGGGTCTGCACAGGGGAACTGCGCAGCCTGCAGGAGAATCTGGACGCTTTTGCCGGCTGGGATGCGCGCCTGCTGGCCGTGTCCGTGGACCACAAGTACACGTTGCGCGCCTTCGCCGATGCGGAAGGCTATGCGTTCGATCTGCTGGCGGATTTCTGGCCCCACGGTGCTGCCGCACGCAGCTATGGCGTCCTCAATGAGGACCGCGGCATGGCCGAACGGGCCACCTTCATCATCGACGCCGACGGCGTCCTGCGCGACGTTATCCGCACTCCGCTTGGCGAAGCGCGGGATATTTCCGGCTACTTCGCTGCCCTCGACCGGCTGGCCGCCTGATGGCAGTGATCCGCCCGGCGGGCATTGGCATGACGGGGTTCGCCGGGTCGGCGCCTGCCGGCCCGCCCGGGCCCCTGGCCGGGGAGGACGCGGCCGGACTGGACGATGTCCTCGGCCTGCTCGCCGGCCGCCGGTTCGCAGTCCTGACCGGAGCCGGGATCAGTACGGATTCGGGCATCCCGGATTACCGCGGCCCGGACGCCATCCCGCGCAATCCCATGACCTACCAGCAGTTCGTCGGAGATGAGCGACTGCGGCGGCACTACTGGGCCCGCAACCATCTCGGCTGGACCCACCTGCGCCGGGCCGATCCGAACGCCGGCCATTTCGCCGTCGCACGGTTGGAAAAGGAACGGCTGACCACCGGCCTGATCACGCAGAATGTGGACCGCCTGCACCAAACAGCGGGGAGCGAACATGTGATCGACCTGCACGGACGGTACGACCGCGTCATCTGCCTGCAATGCGGCACTCTCCTTCCGCGGTCGGAGCTGGCCGTGCTGATGGAGCGGCTGAATCCGGGTTTCGCCGAACTGCATGGGGACGCCGGGGATATCGCTCCCGATGCCGATGCCGAGGTGGAGGACACGTCGGGCTTCGTCATTCCGGAATGCCCGGTCTGCGGCGGCATGCTCAAGCCCGACTTCGTGTTCTTCGGTGAGAACGTCCCCCGCCGCCGCGTGGTCGCAGCTTATGCGATGGTCGATGCTGCCCAGGCGTTGCTGGTTGCCGGCTCCTCCCTGACGGTGATGAGCGGGCTGCGCTTTGTCCGGCACGCGGCCAAGGCAGGCAAGCCCGTGGTCATCATCAACCGCGGCGGAACCCGCGGCGACGACAACGCCACAGTGAAACTGCACATGGGTGTTTCGGAGGCGCTGACCCAGCTGGCTGAACGTCTGGCGGATGCGCCGCCTCTGCCGCCGGGCCGCTAAGCGTTCAGCGATTGGTGTCCGCCGCCGGGCATCGTGTAGAGTAGATCCTCGTGACGAGGAGGATGTCGCCTCCCGGCACCCCTTTGGGTCTTTAGCTCAGCTGGTAGAGCGCCACGTTTACACCGTGGATGTCATCGGTTCGATCCCGGTAGGACCCACCACCGCACCGCCGGCTGGCCGCAAGGCCGCCGGCGGTTTTTGCTTGCCGGCGGTTGCAGCTGGCCGTGCCGGACATCGGCCGGCGGCATAGGGCAAAATGGCTGGGTGACTGAGAACGAAAACACCATTGCCGCCAGGATCCACGAACAGCTTGCCGCCGAACTGGGCGTGGCGGGCTGGCAGGTGCGGGCCGCCGTCGAACTCCTGGACGGCGGTGCGACGGTGCCGTTCATCGCGCGCTACCGCAAGGAAGCCACCGGAACCCTTGACGACGCGCAGCTGCGCGAACTTGAGGAGCGCCTGCGCTACCTGCGGGAACTGGAGGACCGCCGCCGCTCCGTGCTGGAGGCGATCGAAGGCCAGGGGAAGCTGACCGAGGAGCTGAAGGCGGCCGTCGAGGCGGCGGACACGAAGGCCCGGCTGGAGGACATCTACCTGCCGTACAAGTCCAAGCGGCGCACCAAAGCACAGATCGCCCGCGAAGCGGGCCTCGAGCCGCTGGCTGATGCGCTCCTGCAGGATCCGTCCCTGGTGCCGGAGCGCGAAGCCGGACGGTTCCTGAACGCCGACCTCGGCGTCGAGGATACGACGGCGGCACTCGCCGGAGCGCGGGCCATCCTGATGGAGCGGGTCAGCCAGGACGTGGACCTGGTCACCGAGCTGCGCGAGCGGCTGTGGACCACGGGGCTGATGCGGTCCACCGTGCGCAAGGGCAAGGAAGCCGAAGGGCAAAAGTTCGCCGATTACTTCGAATTCGCACAGTCGCCGGCCGGCCTGCCGTCTCACCGCGTGCTGGCCCTGCTGCGCGGTGAAAAGGAAGGCGTCCTTGAACTGAACCTCGTCGAGGCCGATCCGGCGGATGAGGCGTCCTACCGGGACGCGCGGGCACGGTACGAGAATGCCGTGGCTGCGACGCTGGGTGTGGCGGAGCGCGGACGGCCGGCAGACAGCTGGCTGAAACAGACGGCCCAGCTGGCTTGGCGCACGCGCATCCTGACCCGGCTGGCGATCGACCTGCGAACGCGTCTGTTCTTTGACGCCGAGGATGAGGCGGTGCGTATCTTCGCCGCGAACCTGCGCGATGTCCTGCTGGCAGCACCCGCGGGCAACCGCGCGACCATGGGCCTTGACCCGGGACTGCGCACGGGCGTGAAAGTGGCCGTGGTGGACGGCACCGGCAAGGTCGTCGCGACGGACACGGTCTATCCGCATGCGCCGGCGAAGAAGTGGGATGAAGCGCTGGCGGCGCTGGCCGGCCTGGCCCGGGCACACGGCGTCGAACTGATCGCGGTCGGCAACGGGACCGCATCGCGGGAAACCGACAAGCTCGCAGCGGAGCTGATCCGGAACCTGCCCGGAGAGAAGATGCGCAAGCTCGTCGTCTCCGAGGCGGGAGCCTCCGTGTATTCGGCATCGGCACTGGCCTCGGCCGAACTGCCCGGGCTGGATGTCTCCCTGCGCGGGGCCGTGTCCATCGCCCGCCGGCTGCAGGATCCGCTGGCGGAACTGGTGAAGATCGACCCGAAGTCCATCGGCGTCGGACAGTACCAGCACGACATCACCGCGGCGAAGCTGGAACGGTCCCTGGACGCCGTCGTCGAGGACTGCGTCAATGCCGTGGGCGTGGACGTCAACACCGCGTCGCCGGCGCTGCTGAGCCGGGTGGCCGGCGTCGGAAGCCTGCTGAGCGAGAATATCGTGGCGCACCGCAACGAACACGGCCCGTTCACCAGGCGCAGCGACCTGAAAAAGGTGGCGCGGTTGGGGCCCAAGGCCTTCGAGCAGTGCGCGGGCTTCCTGCGCATCAGCGGCGGCGCCGAACCGCTGGATGCTTCCAGCGTCCATCCGGAGGCCTACGGTGTCGCCCGGAAGATCCTGGCCGCCGCAGGCGCGGATATGGCGTCCGTATCCCGGGGATCCCGATCGCTGGCTGCGCTGGAGCCCGCACAGTTCGTCGATGACACTTTCGGCCTGCCGACGGTCAAGGACATCATGGCGGAGCTGGAGAAGCCCGGCCGGGATCCGCGGCCGGAATTCACCACCGCATCGTTTTCGGAAGGCGTGGAGAAGATCGCCGACCTCAAACCGGGCATGATCCTTGAAGGCGCGGTCACCAATGTCGCGGCATTTGGTGCCTTCGTTGACGTGGGCGTGCACCAGGACGGACTCGTGCACATTTCCTCTATGTCGAACCGGTTTATCTCCGATCCGCGCGAAATCGTCAAGTCCGGTGACATCGTGAAGGTCAAGGTGCTGGAGGCGGATCCGGACCGCAAGCGCATTTCGCTGACGCTGCGCCTGGATGACGAGGCGCCTGCGCCTGCCGCGGCCGGCGGCCGCCCCGGAGGGAAGTCCGACGACGGCCGGCGCGGCGGCGGTGACCGCCGGTCCGGCGGTACCTCAGGCAGCAACGGCGGGGGCCGGCGTCGTCAGCAGCAGCGGACCGAGGCGCCGGCCAACGGTGCCATGGCAGAGGCCCTCCGGCGGGCTGGCCTGGCGAAATAGCGCGGCCGGATCCTGGGCGGCGGATGGCTTTGACAGCATCCGCCGCCTGGTTCTACTCTCGTATAAATCATATTTATGGCTTCTTCGGCCAGCTTTTACGTCAGAACCTGCGCCGGCACCCGGCACGATGGAGTGATCATGAACAGCCCCCAGCTACCGCCGATGATCGTCATGGGCGTTTCCGGATCCGGCAAGACCACGATAGGTACGCTGCTCGGCGAGGCAATCGGCGTCCCGTTCGTCGACGGCGATGACCTGCATCCGGTGGCGAACAAGGAGAAGATGCGGGCCGGGCACCCGCTCAACGACGACGACCGGCGGCCCTGGCTGCACGTGATCGGCGAGTACATCGCGGAGCGTGCAGCAGTGGGGGAGACCGCCATTGTTGCCTGCTCCGCCCTGAAGAAGTCGTACCGCGACCTGCTGCGGGTGCATGCCCCGAACCTGGTCTTCATCCATCTGGCGGGGGACAAGGCGACGATTGCCGGCCGCCTGGAGCAGCGCAGGCACGAATACATGCCGCCCACCCTGCTTGATTCGCAGCTGGACACACTGGAGCCGCTGCAGCCCGGCGAAGCGGCCGTCATCGTGGATGTGACCAGGACGCCCGAGGAGATGGTCGAGCAGGTGCTGGCAGAGCTGCGGAACCGGGTGCACTAGCCCGGGGTGCGGGGCCTGGCGTGGCCGGCCTGCCGTACTGGCCTAGCCTGCCTGCCGCGGGAACAGGCGGGGCTGGCCCGCCCACATACCCTGCAGTTCGGCGACCGTGCGCCGCATGATCTCCGCCATGGCGCTGCGGGCGCCATCCGCATCGCCATTCTGGATCGACTCGGCGACGGACAGGTGCAGCTGCAGGGCGTCCTCGTGCGGTTGGTCGGGCATGAGGCCAAGATCGGTGCGGCCGCGCAGGATTTCGGCGATGGCTTCGTCGAGTTTGCCGTACATTTCGTTGCCGGAGCTGGCCAGCACCAGCGTGTGGAACAGGATGTCCAATTCCAGGAAACTTTCCAAGTCGCCGGCCCGGCCCACGACCAGCATCCGCGCGGCGATATCCGCCAGCTCCGCCCGCAGCGTTTCCGGGGCATGATCGGCGGCCAGGGCCGCAGCCATGGGTTCGACGGCGGTACGCAGCTCCGTCAGGGAGCGCAGCTGGGCGCCGCGGCCGCTGCCCGCCAGCCGCCAGCGGATGACCTGGGGATCGAAGGGATTCCATTCAGTGGGCGGAAGGACCCGGATGCCGACCCGCTTGGTGGTGGCCACCATGCCCAGCGACTGCAGCACGCGGACCGCCTCGCGGACCACAGAACGTGATACCCCCAGGTCCTTTTCCAGCTGCTCGGCGAGCATGATGTGGCCGGCCGGCAGGAGGCCATTGACGATCCGGCTGCCCAGATGGTTGACGGCACGCTGGTGGAGGCTGTTGGGCATGGCACCAGCGTACCCGTCCTTGGGGATCACAGCCAGATTAAGTATGATTACATCCATCTTGTGGGCCGTTCTGGCGGGACTCCTCAGTGCCGCAATAGGCTGGGTTCCACAATGTGCGGTGCGTGCTGCGCCGCGGCTGACCGTCCGGGGAAACCCGGTACCCACGTACAACGGAGAAGACATGTCCGCACAAATCGGTGTAACTGGCCTGGCCGTCATGGGCGCCAATCTGGCCCGCAACCTGGCCCGCAACGGCTATACGGTGGCCCTGCACAATCGGTCGGTAGAGAAGACGGATGCCCTGCTGGCCAAGCACGGGGACGAAGGCGACTTCGTCCGGACCGAGACCCTCCAGGAGCTGGTCGATTCACTTGAAAAGCCCCGCCGGGTGCTGATCATGGTCAAGGCCGGCAAGCCGGTGGATTCCGTCATCGAGCAGCTGGAACCGCTGCTGGAGCCGGGCGACATCATCATCGACGCCGGTAATTCCCACTACGAGGACACCCGGCGCCGCGAGGCCGCCCTGGCCGCCAAGGACCTGCACTTTGTCGGTGTCGGCGTTTCCGGGGGCGAGGAGGGTGCGCTGAACGGCCCGTCCATCATGCCCGGCGGTTCCCGCGAATCCTATGACTCGCTCGGCCCGATGCTGGAGAAGATTGCCGCCAAGTACGACGGCGAAGCCTGCTGCACCTGGGTCGGCACCGACGGTGCGGGCCACTTCGTCAAGATGGTTCACAACGGGATCGAGTACGCCGACATGCAGGTGATCGGCGAGGCCTACGACTTGCTGCGCAGCGGCGCCGGGATCGAGCCGGCCGAGCAGGCCGGGATCTTCACCGAATGGAACAAGGGCCAGCTGTCCTCGTTCCTGATCGAAATCACCGCTGAGGTCCTGGGCCACGTGGATTCCCGGACCGGCAAGCCGTTCGTCGACGTGGTCGTCGATTCCGCCGGCCAGAAGGGCACCGGCCGGTGGACCGTGGTCTCGGCGCTGGAGCTGGGCTCGCCCACCTCGGGCATCGCCGAATCCGTCTTCGCCCGCGGCCTGTCCTCGCAGAAGGAACAGCGCGTGCTGGGCCAGGACATCCTGGCCGGCCACGAGCAGGACGTGCAGGTGCCGGAAACCTTCGTCGAGGACGTCCGCCAGGCCCTCTACGCCTCGAAGCTGGTCAGCTATGCGCAGGGCCTGGACATGCTCACCAGCGCAGCGAAGGAATACGGCTGGGACCTGAAGCTGGACAAGATCGCTTCGCTGTGGCGGGCCGGCTGCATCATCCGCGCCGAACTGCTGGACGACATCATGAAGGCCTACGCCGCCGAGGAGAAGCCGGCGAACCTGCTGTTCGCCCCGGCCTTCGCCGCGTCGATTGCCGAAGCGCTTCCGGCCTGGCGCCGCGTGGTGGCGACCGCCGTTCAGCTGGGCATCCCGGTGCCGGTCTTCTCCTCCTCGCTGGCCTACTACGACGGCCTTCGCCGCAAGCGCCTCCCGGCTGCCCTGACCCAGGGCCTGCGCGACCTCTTCGGTGCCCACACCTATAACCGCGTGGACGCAGAGGGTACCTTCCACACGCTGTGGGGCGAAGACCGGTCCGAGGTCGAAGCAGTCGACACCCACTAAAACCAGCTGAGGCCACCACCGCCTCTCACCAAAAACCGCCGAAACCTCAGTTGTTGCTGGATTCCGCAGGGAATACCGGCAACAACTGAGGTTTCGGCGGTGGAGGCAGGTTTATGTGGTGCTAGATGTACTTTATGTGGTGCTAGATGTACATGGCCGGATCGATGTATTCGGCCGGGTCGACCGCGGGCTGGGTCTCCTTGGCATCCCGGTGACGCCACTGCGCCGGGATGCCGGTCACGATGGACTCCGCCGGGGCATCCTTGACGACGACAGCGTTGGCTCCGATGGCGCTGTCGGCGCCGATGGTGATCGGCCCGAGGACCTTCGCGCCGGCGCCGATCGTGACCCGGTCACCGATCGTGGGATGCCGCTTGACCTTCGCCAGGGACCGCCCGCCCAGGGTGACGCCATGGTAGATCATGACGTCGTCGCCGATTTCCGCCGTTTCGCCGATGACCACGCCCATGCCGTGGTCGATGAAGAAGCGGCGGCCGATCGTGGCGCCCGGGTGGATTTCGATTCCGGTAGCGAACCGCGCCAGCTGGGACAGCAGGCGGGCCGGGAAGCGGAGCCCCGGCTTGGCCCACAGCCTGTGCGTGAGCCGGTGCATCCAGATGGCATGCAGCCCCGAATAGGCGAAGAAGTTTTCTACAGAGCCGCGGGCCGCCGGGTCATGGGACCGGGCCGCCTCAAGGTCTTCACGCAGGCGCGCTAGGAAGGTCACGGGAGCTTTCTGGTCGGAACGGAACTGGCCGCGTCCTTTGTGCGCAGCCAATGGCTATCTTAGCCGCGGATATCGTCGTAGAGCACAGTGGAAATGTAGCGTTCACCGAAGTCCGGAACGACGGCGACGATCAGCTTGCCGGCGTTGTCCGGGCGTTTTGCCAGTTCCAGGGCACCCCAGACTGCGGCGCCGGAGGAGATACCGCCGAGGATGCCTTCGCGCATGCCCAGGGCACGGGCGACGGCGACGGAATCCTCGAGGGATGCGTCCAGGACCTCGTCGTAGACGGTCGTGTCCAGGACCTCTGGAACGAAGTTGGCTCCGAGTCCCTGGATTTTGTGCGGGCCGGGGCTTCCGCCGTTCAGGATGGGGGAGTCCTTGGGCTCGACGGCCACAACCTGCAGTCCGGGCTTGCGCTCCTTGAGCAGCTGGCCGGCACCGGTGATCGTGCCGCCGGTGCCGATGCCGCCGACGAAGATATCGACCTTACCGTCGGTGTCCTCCCAGATTTCCTCGCCCGTGGTGCTGCGGTGGATGGCAGGGTTGGCGACATTGGCGAACTGCTGGGCCCAGATGGAGTTGTCCGTCGTCGCAACGATTTCCTTGGCCTTCTCCACGGCACCGCGCATTCCTTCGGAGCCAGGGGTCAGCACGATCTGGGCGCCGAAGGCGCGCAGCATGACGCGCCGCTCGGTGGACATGGTCTCGGGCATGGTCAGGATGACCTTGTAGCCTCGGGCGGCGCCCACCATGGCCAGCGCGATGCCGGTGTTGCCGCTGGTGCCCTCGACGATCGTCCCGCCGGGACGCAGTTGGCCGGATTTCTCGGCGGCATCGACGATGGCGACGCCGATGCGGTCCTTGACGCTGTTGGCAGGGTTGTAGAACTCCAGCTTCACGGCGACCGTTGCGTCGAGTCCTTCCGTCAGCCGGTTGAGCCGGACCAGAGGAGTGCGACCCACAAGCCGCGTGACGTCGTCGTAAATTGCTGCCATGAATTCCTGCCTTATGCGAGAAGTGCCTGGACTATAGTCGGGATGGATCCGGCCGGCCTGCGGAACGTGACACGGTCACGGACCCAGCGGATGCGCGGACCCGTATCAACCCTAGTCACCGGTGTTGCCGCCGGGTTAAGAAGTGAGCCATTCAGCGTAATATTTGCGTGCCTTGGCCAGCTTCGGATTGATGATCACCTGGCAGTAGCCCTGCTCCGGATGCCTGGCATAGAAATTCTGGTGGTATTCCTCCGCCTCATGGAACTGAGGCAGCTGGACCACCTCGGTCACGATCGGATCGGACCAGTTTTCCTGTGCCCGTGCGATCGCCTGCTCGAACAGGACCTTCTGCGCGTCGTCGCTGTAGAACATGGAGGAGCGGTACTGGGTGCCGACGTCGTAGCCCTGGCGGTTGAGTGTGGTCGGGTCGTGGGAGACGAAGAAGAGCCCTAGGACCACCTCCGGCGCAATGACGGACTCGTCGAAGGTGACGGCCACGACTTCGGCATGTCCGCTGATGCCGGAGCAAACGGTCTCGTAGTCCGGATTCGGCAGGAAGCCGCCGGTGTAGCCGGATACCACCGAGGTGACTCCCTTGGTTTTCTGGTACACCGCGTCCAGACACCAGAAACATCCTCCGCCAAGCACAAAAGTCTGCATGCCCTTAATAATGTCCTGCCCGCCCCGAATGATTCCCGGATGTGTTGCAGCTCACGTCGTTATTGGGTGGCTGGCCGGACGCAGGGTAGAACTGTTGCTATGGATTCTGAGCACGAAGGACAGGCCCGCACCCTTGCGGCGGGCGGTTCCCCACAGACGGCGGGCCGCTCCCAGCCGGGCGGCTTCCAGACGGACGGCCGGGACCGGCATCCGACGGTCGGCGACGTCATGGCTGCGGTGGAGGAACTGTGGCCGGTTTCCCTGGCGGAGGGCTGGGACGCCGTCGGCCACGTCGTCGGCCGGACGCAGGCCACGGTGCGGCGCATCCTGTTCGCCGTCGACCCCACTGGTGACGTCGTCGATGAGGCCATCGGCTGGGGCGCGGATCTGCTGGTGACGCACCATCCGCTGCTGCTGCGGCCGGTGAACTCGGTCGCCGCATCCCACTTCAAAGGCGAGATGGTGCACCGGCTGATCGAGGGCGGCTGCGCCCTGCTGACCGTCCACACCAACGGGGACAGCGCGGTCGGCGGCGTGTCGGATGTGCTCGCCGACGCCTTCGGCCTGCGGAACGTTGAGCCGCTGGCACGGGCAGCCAACGGGTTGCCGGAAGAGGGGATCGGCCGGGTGGGTGAGCTGGCGGAGCTCACCAGTCTGGCCGACTTCGCCGAGTTGGTGTTCAGCTGCCTTCCTGCGGTCGCCGGCGGCGTCAAGGTCGCGGGGGACCCGCATGCGCTGGTGCGCCGGGTCGCTGTCTGCGGCGGTGCCGGGGACAGCCTCTTTGACGCGGTCAGGGCCAGCCAGGCCGATGTCTATGTGACGGCCGACCTTCGGCATCATCCGGCGTCGGAGGCCCGTGAGGGCGCAGTCAACGGGCGCCCCTACCTGATCGACGTCTCCCATTTCGGCAGCGAGTGGCTGTGGCTGAATCCAGCCGCGGCGGCGCTTCAGAATGTCCTGGCGGATCACGGCTTCGAGGCGCAGATCCGGGTCAGTTCGGTCAACACCGACCCGTGGGACTTCATCCTCACTCCAGGGGCGTAGCGGCACCGGTGCCTGCGTTGCGCGCCGGACGCGTAATGTAGGAACAGACTAAAACCGCAGGGGTTGGACGAAGCTGGAGGAACCTGGTGGCTAAAGCATCATCGGCGGAGCAACTACGCCTACTCGAACTGCAGGCCCTGGACGCCAGGCTGAACCACCTCAGGAACCGCACCCGGGACATCAGCAACAACGCGGACATTGCCGCGCTGGGCGAGAAGCTGGCCGCCGCGAACAGCGACCTTGCCGCGGCCGCCACCGCCGTCGAGGGCGCCGAACGGGACCTGGAGCGGGCCGAAAGCGATGTGCAGACGGTCGCGGCCCGGATAGAACGGGACCAGAAGCGGCTGGACAGCGGCAGCGGCACGTCCAAGGACCTGATGGCCCTGCAGAGCGAGCTGGCGTCACTGAACAAGCGCCGTTCCGACCTGGAGGACACGGAGCTCGAAGTCATGGAGCGGCTGGATGAGCTCAAGGCGCGGCTGGCCTCCCAGCAGACGGCCACCGACGCCGTCATGGACGAGCTGTCCGCCATGGAGGAGAAGCGCGATGCCGAACTGGCCGCCATCGACGAGGAACGCAATGCGGTCCTGCACCAGCGCGCGGAACTGGCGGCAACCTTCGAGCCGGCCCTGTTGGCCGTTTACGAGAAAACCCTGGCGCACCGGGGCGTCGGCGCCGCCCGGCTCTTCCACGGCCGGTCGGAGGGCTCGGGCATGCAGCTTAGCCCCGGGGACCTTGCCGACATCCGGAAGGCGGCCGAGGACGACATCGTCTTTTGCCCGGATTCGGGGTGCATCCTGGTCCGTTCAGCGGAGTGGGGCAACTGAGCCGTGGCAGTTTCCGAATTCGGTGCCGGCACCGAGGCCGGCGCGCTTTTCAGCCTGGCCAACCCATCCACCCCGTCCCGGAGCCCGCAGCGCCGCATCCTGGTGGTGGAGGCCGACGGCGGCTCCCGCGGCAATCCCGGACATGCCGGCTATGGGGCGCTGGTCCGTGATCCGGACACCGGCGCCATCCTGGCGGAAAAGGCCGAGTACCTGGGCAAAGTCTCCAACAATGTGGCCGAATACTCCGGCCTGATCGCCGGCCTTGGCCTGGCCGATGAGCTGGATCCCGACTGCTGGATCCTGGCCCGGATGGACTCCAAGCTGGTCGTCGAACAGATGAGCGGCCGCTGGAAGATCAAGCACGAAGCGATGCGCGCCCTCGCCTCGAAGGCCCGCACCATCGTCAACCCGCGCCGCGTCAAGTACGAGTGGATCCCGCGCGAGCAGAACAAGGACGCGGACCGGCTCTCCAACGAGGCGATGGACGCGGGAGAGAAGGGCATCGACTGGCAGCCCCGCAACCTGCCGCTGGAGCAGTCCGGGCAACAGCCCGGGGAGCCGGCCGCGGCGCCGGAATCCGCAACGGCGGAACCGGCTGTTCCGACCGGCCGGCTCCATCACCTCGAACTGTGGGTCGAGGACTTCGCCCAGGCCGAATCATCGCTGGGCTGGCTGCTCGAACGCGTTGGCTACCTCCGCAAGGACACCTGGGGGTCCGGTGCAAGCTGGCACGGTGCCGACGGCTATATAGTGATCGAATCCGGAACGGACGTGGACCGCGTACCGCATAGCCGTCGTCGTCCGGGCCTGAACCATCTGGCCTTCCGGGCCGGTTCCCGGGCGGAGGTTGACCTGCTGGTCCGGAGGGCGGCCAGCCACGGCTGGAAACTGCTCTTTGCCGACCAGCACCCCTACGCCGGGGGTGCGGACCACTATGCGGCGTACCTGGAGAACGACGCGGGCTTCGAGGTGGAATTGGTCGCTATCCCGGCAGAATGACGTTGAGCTGATGAGGCTTGCGGCCGGCCTGCGGTACAAGCTCGGCCGGCCAGGCGTCCTGTACGGCTTTCAGCAGCTGCTGCGGCGTCGCCGGCGCCTTGCCCCGCCTGGTGAGCAGGTGCCGGGCGAGCTCACCGCGCGTGTGCTTGGCGAAATGCGAGACGACGGTCCGCTTGCCCCCGCTTTCCTGGAACACGTTCACCGCCACCGTCTGCCCGGGCGCAGGCGTCCAGGCGGCCGCATAGGTGCTGGAACGGCAGTCGACGATGAGTTCGCCTTCGGCCCGGACCCGCAGCGCCTCGGCAAGCTTCGGCTTCCAGTAGCTTGCGAGTTTGCCCAGGCCCGGCAGCCCGACGGACATCGAGAGCCGGTAGGCGGGGATCCGGTCGCGGAATCCGATGGCGCCCCACAGCGCGGAAATCACCAGCACCGCCTCGTCGGCCTTCCGCCGCTGTGTCGGCGTCATCGTCCGGTAGCCCAGTGCATCGTAGAGCACGCCGCTGTAGATCCGGTGGGCCGGTGCTGCCGGCTCGGCTTCCAGCCGGGTATTACGTTCGACTTCGGCAGCCAGCGAAGTGCCCACGCCCAGGATGGCGAGCGCGTCCTCGTGCGCGCTGACCTTGGCAAGACTGCTGCGGACCTCGCGGCGGGCGTCCGCCAGTTCCGGGAACGCCAGTGCGGCCAGCTCCATGGGGGCCCCTGCGGGAGCCGGGGTCTTGCCTTCGGAGGGGGGAAGCAGAATCAGCACCCTACGATGGTACCGGCGCGGATGCTGGTCGGGTGCACCGGCAGTGGCGGGTCTCAGGGGCGGGTATCCTTGATGAGGATGGGTTGGCCGGGCGATCGCGTTGGGTACCTTGAACAAGGTCCCCGCCGAGGAAAGTCCGGGCTCCACAGAGCAGAGTGGTGGGTAACGCCCACTCGGGGAAACCCGCAGGCCAGTGCCACAGAAAGCAGACCGCCAGCCATGAGCTGGTAAGGGTGAAACGGCGGTGTAAGAGACCACCAGTTCCCCGGGTGACCGGGGAAGCTAGGTAAACCCCACTTGGAGCAAGGCCAGACAGGGTGCATTCGAGGGCTGCTCGCCCGAGTGCCCGGGTAGGCCGCTTGAGGCCGCCGGCAACGGCGGTCCTAGATGGATGATCGCCACTCCGCCGAGGGTAACTTCGGCGGATGACAGAACCCGGCTCACAGGCCAACCCATCCTTCCTCACGGACTATGGCCTATGCCGGTGAACTTTGGCATCATGCAGTCATGACTGAGTATGCCGAGTATCCAGCGCTTTCCTGGGCGGAGCGGAACTACAAAGAGGCCATGCGTCAGTACGAGCATGCCAAGGTGGACCACCAAAAGGGTGAAATCTCCGATGCCCGCCTGGACCAGTTGGCCAGGTTGCGGGACGTGGCCGCCGAAGAACTGCAGCGCGTCAAGAAGGAATACTGACGCGTCGGACCAGGGGCCGGGTTGCCGCAGGCAGCCCGGCCCCTGGTCCGACGCGGGGGAACGTCCGGGGAAACGTGGGCCGTCAGTGGCCGAACGGATCCGGGTCCACGCCCGGCATCCAGGTCAGGCCCGGCACGCCCCAGCCGTTGGCCTTGACGGCCTTCCGTGCTTTTTTGGCGTAGCGGGTATTGAGGCGGTCAATGTAGAGCTTGCCGTCCAGGTGGTCGTATTCGTGCTGCATGCAGCGGGCAAACCATCCGGTGGCCTCGAATTCCAGCGGCTTTCCATCCGCATCGAAACCGGTAACCTTGGCCCAGTCGGCGCGCTTGAGCGGATACGCCTCCCCGGGAACCGACAGGCAGCCCTCCACCTCTTCCTCGGGATCCGGATCGCTGCCGGGAACCTTCGAGGTGACCAGCCGGGGATTGACCACGACGCCGCGGTCCGGCACACCGTCGTCGTTATGCATCCCGTAGACGAAGATTCGCAGGCCGACGCCGATCTGCGGCGCGGCGAGGCCGACGCCGTGCGCCAGGTCCATCGTCTCGAACATATCTGCCACCAGCGCGCGCAGATCGTCATCGAATTGCGCAACTTCGAGGGCGCGGCGGTGCAGGACGGGTTCGCCGGTGACTGTGATGGGGTGGACTGTCATGGGGCCTCTCTGCTGGGTCGTGGAGCGTCAAACAGTCTACCGCCGGCCGCGTCTGCGGTTCTCCCGCAAGGTTTTTCCAATGGGGTTCCTTCATCGTTGAGCGCGTTCCGGTTTGGGGATAGACCGGCGCACTCGCTGAGGGGACAAGAACATGAAATTGGGGAAATCTGCCGGGGGGCCGGCAGCTAATGCCATGGAGTCCGATGCGGATCCGCAGCAGGACCAGGGGACAGGGGACAGCTCTGTCCTAAGCCGGTTGTTCCGCAGGAAGCGGACCGGCCGTGCCGCCGCCGGCCTGACAGCGCTGACGCTCATCGCCGGCATGGGCCTGCCCATGGCCGCCGCGCCGGCGCAGGCAGCGCCGGTCGGCCAGGGCTTCACTGTCACGGCATCGGACCTCGCCTTCATCCTGAAACAGATCAAGATCGCTGAGGCCCACGTCAGGAATACGACGTCGGCAACCGGCCCGTGCGGAGCATTGCTCGGCAACGGGCCTGACCAGGTTCCGGGCCCGTTGGTTTCCTACGGCCTGCGTACCGTCGACGGCTCGTGCAACAACCTGCAGCCGGAGCGGGAGTCCTTCGCCGCTTCCAACCAGGAGTTCCTGCGCCTGACCGAGCCGGAATACCGCTCGGCCGAGAACGGCACCATGATCGGTATTCCGGGACCTACCACCTATGACGGCACCGGAAATGTGGTCGACTCCGAACCGCGCGCCATCAGCAACCTGATCGTCGACCAGACCTCGACCAACCCTGCGGCTGTGTCTGCTGCGCAGTACCCAGTCCGAAGCCAGGGCAATGAAGGCGTTGTACCCTGCGATGCCGAGGGCCAGCCTGAGGGCTGTGTTCCGGCCGGCGAGACGCTGTTCATTCCGAACATCACCACCGACGTCGGGCTCTCCCCGCCCTACAACTCTCTGTTCACGCTCTTTGGACAGTTCTTCGACCACGGCCTGGACCTGGTGGACAAGTCCGGCAGCGCCGTCTTCATGCCGCTCAAGGCGGACGATCCGCTGATCCCGGGGCCGGACGGTGTCCTGGGCACCCCGGATGACCTGCCCCGGCACATGCGCTTCATGGTGCTGACCCGGGCCACCAACCAGCCTGGACCGGACGGTACGCTGGGCACCGCGGACGATGTCCGGGAGGCCACTAACCGGACCGGCCCCCTCGTGGACCAATCACAGACCTACGGCTCGGATCCGTCCCACCATGTGTTCCTGCGTGAGTACGCCAACAATGCCGCCGGCCGGCCGGTTCCCACCGGAGAGCTGCTCGCTTCGGCCGACGACGGCATGGGCACCTGGGCGATGCTCAAGGACCAGGCCGCCACCAAGCTGGGAATGAAGCTGAAGGATCCGGATGTGCTGAGCATCCCGATGCTGGCGGTCGATCCCTACGGCAACTTCATCCCGGGCGCTGAGCGCGGACTGCCGCAGTACGTCACCGCGACCGGTCTGGTTGAAGGTAATACCGCCGCGCCGGTGGCGGTGCCGGACAACGCGCTGCGGGTCAACGAGGCGTTCCTCGACGACATCGCGCACAACGCTGTCCCGACGGAAGGGCTGACCCCGGACACGGATACGGTCATCAACCCGCCCGGGGCACCGGGCACCACCTACGACGACGAAATGCTCAACGCACACTTCGTCGCCGGCGACGGCCGGGTCAATGAGAACATCGGGCTGACGATGATCCACCAGGTGTTCCATTCCGAGCACAACAGGCTGATCGAGGACATCAAGGATACCCTTTCCTCCGATACCTCGAGCAACGGAAGGGCGGCGCTCGCGGAATGGAAATCCGCCGAAGGCGCCGATGGCTGGAACGGCGGCAGGCTCTTCCAGGCGGCACGCTTCATCACCGAAATGGAGTACCAGCATCTGGCGTTCGAGGAGTTTGCCCGCAAGGTCCAGCCCCTCATCGAGCCGTTCTCCGTCTACCACGACGACGTCAACCCCGCCATTACCGCCGAGTTTGCGCACGCCGTCTACCGGTTCGGACACTCCATGCTGACCGATACGGTGTCGCGGACCAACGCGGACGGCAGCTCGAACGATGTTCCGCTGCTGCAGGCCTTCCTCAACCCGCCGGAATATGCGGACGGAGGTTCCGCCGGCCAGCTTTCACCCAGACAGGCCGCCGGGGCGATCGCCATGGGCATGTCGGACCAGGTGGGCAACGAACTGGACGAGTTCGTGACGGATACGCTGCGCAACAATCTGCTGGGCCTGCCGCTGGACCTGGCCTCCATCAATATGGCCCGCGCCCGGGAAACCGGCATACCGTCGCTGAACAACCTGCGCAAGCAGATTTTCGCCGCCACCAATGACGGCCAGCTCAAGCCCTACACGAACTGGATCGATTTCGGCCTGAACCTGAAGCACCCGGAATCCCTGGTGAACTTCGTGGCGGCCTACGGCCGGCATCCGTCGATCGTGGCGGCCACCACCCTGGCGGACAAGCGCGCTGCGGCCACGCTGCTGGTCGATCCGCCCATCGACGCCGAGCCGGGCACCATTCCGGCCGACGCGGATGAGTTCATGGGGAGCACGGGCGCGTGGGCCAACGACGGCGGCAACTCGCGGACCGGCCTGGACCAGATCGATCTGTGGGTGGGCGGACTGGCCGAACGGACCAATCTCTTCGGCGGTCTGCTCGGCTCAACATTCAATTATGTCTTCGAGCAGCAGATGACCGATCTGCAGAACGGCGACCGGTTCTACTACCTGGTCCGGACGCCCGGCATGAACCTGCTGTCCCAGCTCGAGGGCAACTCCTTCGCCGAGATGATCATGCGGAACACGGATGCGCACAGCCTCAAGGCAGACGCGTTCGCCACAGCGGACTGCAAGTTCCAGCTGGGCCGGCTCCAGTTCAACGGGACCACCGTCCAGGATGACCCGCTGTCCGACTGCAATGAGAAGGAACTGCTGATCCGCATGCCGGACGGCACCATCCGCTACCGCACGACCAACTCCATCGATCCGCCGGGCATCAACGGGCAGAGCGTCTACAACGGCACCGCCGAGGCAGACCGGATCTGGGGCGGCGTCGACAATGACACCTTCCTCGGCAACGAGGGCAACGACGTGATCGAAGGCAACGACGGTGCGGACACTGTGCTGGGCGGTGAGGGCAACGACATCATCACGGACTCCGCCGGGGACGATGGCCTCAAGGGGGGACCCGGAAGCGACGCCATGGATGCAGGACCCGGCCTGGACCTGCTCCTCGGCGGAGACGGCAAGGATTTCCTGAACGGCGGCGCCAACACCAACGAAGTATTCGGCGGAGAGGGCGACGACATGATCATCGCCGGCGGCGGCAACGACACGGCGTTCGGTGACGGCGGCGACGACTGGATCCAGGGCGGCGACGGTGCGGACCTGCTCCAGGGCGACAGCGGTGCCCCGTTCTTCGACGATCCGAACCGGCCTGGCCATGACGTCCTCATGGGCCAGAACGGCGACGACGATTACGACGCCGAGGGCGGCGACGACATCATGCTGGCCGATGCCGGCGTCGAACGGAATGCCGGCGCCGCGGGCTTTGACTGGTCCATCCACCAGCTGGATTCGCTGCCGGCCGATGCCGACCTGACCCGGGATCTGCTCGGCGTGCCGCTTCCGGCGGCGGTCCTGCGGGACCGTTATGCGGAGGTCGAGGCACTCTCCGGGGCAGGGCAGGATGACGTCCTGCGCGGCGACAGCGTGGTACCCCGGCTGGTGGAGGGTGCCGGATTCTCCGGACGCAACTGGCTGGATGGCGAGGGTACGGCCCGGATTGCGGGCCTGGCCGAGCTGCTGCCGGCCGGAGCCACCGCCAACGGCGGCGTCTGGGGCGAAGGCAATATCATCCTGGGCGGCGGCGGCAGCGATACACTGGAGGGCCGCGGCGGGGACGACATCCTCGACGGCGACAAGTACCTGCAGGTGCGGCTGAGCGTGCGGACGGATCCCGCGGATCCGGCCACGGAGATCGGCAGCACGGACAGCATGGAGAAGCCGTACCGTTCCGGCAGCGCCACGACGCTGCAGGCGGCGGTGTTCTCCGGCCAGGTCGATCCCGGGAACATCGTGATCGTGCGCGAAATTGTCGACGGCGGTGCCGGCGGCGATCGGGATGTCGCCCTGTTCTCCGATGTCCGGTCCAACTACATCATCACGACGACGCCGGCCGGTGCCGCCCTGGGTTCGCCGGGCAGTGTCACCACGGTGCGCCATGTCACGCCGGTGGATACCGAAGAGGGCGCGGAAGCTCCGGAAGCCGGGGAAGTGACGGGTGACGGCACGGACACCCTGCGCAACATCGAGCAGCTGGTGTTCGCGGATACGCAGCCGCCGGCGCAGCCGACGGCGGTCAACGCCGCGGCCGGCAACGGTTCGGCCCAGGTCGCCTGGACGGCTCCGTCCGGGTCGGCAGTGACCGGCTACTGGGTCAAGGTGCTTGACAGCAGGGGCAGCCAGGTTGGCTTCACCCGCTTCGCCGAGGCTGATGTGACCAGCCTGACGGTCGATGACCTGACCAACGGCAGCTCCTACACCTTCCAGGTCCAGGCCTTCAATGACGCTGGCGCCAGTCAGTTCTCGACGAGCTCGAATGCGGTCACCCCGCAGGCGGTGGTGCCGGAGGCCCCGCCCATCAGGACCGTGACGGCGGGCGCTGTGGGCGAGGCCACCGTGACCTGGACGCCCCCCGGCAACGGCGGCTCCAATATCACCGGCTACGTGGTCCGGGTCGTCGGTCCCGCCGGCACCCAGGTCGGGGAGCTGCGGAACGCGGCCGGCGATGCCACCAGCCTGAAGCTGACCGGACTGCCTGCCAGCAGCCCGCTGCGGTTCCAGGTGGCGGCGGTCAACGCCGTCGGTACCGGACCGTTCTCGGCACTGTCCGCGGAACTGCCGGCAGCCGAAGTACCGTTCACGGATGTGGCACCGACGAACCAGTTCTTCACGGAGATCGCCTGGCTGTCCGAGCAGGGCATCACCACCGGATACGGCGATGGCACGTTCCGTCCGGTCCAGCCGGTGAACCGCGATGCCATGGCGGCCTTCATGTACCGCTTCGCCGGCAAGCCGGAGTTCACTCCGCCAGCCGACTCGCCCTTCTCGGACATCCCCACCGGCAGCCAGTTCTACAAGGAAATTGCCTGGCTGGCGGCCCAGGAGATCTCCACGGGCTATGAAGATGGGACCTTCCGCGGACTGCAGCCGGTGAACCGTGACGCGATGGCAGCGTTCATGTACCGGTTGGCCGGTAAGCCGGAGTTCACGCCGCCGGCGGTCTCGCCCTTCAAGGATGTGACCACGGACAACCAGTTCTACAAGGAAATCGCCTGGCTGGCCGACCGCGGTATCTCCACGGGATACCCGGATGGCACGTTCCGTCCGGTCCAGCCGGTGAACCGTGACGCGATGGCAGCCTTCATGTTCCGGTTCGACCGCCTCGGCACGCCGTAGCGGCCGGCACGCCAGAGCCGGAGCCGTAGCGACCGGCAACAGCACGGTGGCCCCGATCCCTGAGGGATCGGGGC
>NZ_JBNHIC010000056.1:0-20872 GCF_059092905.1 Arthrobacter sp. B0427-1-12
AACACCTGGTCGTCGGACAGCTTGAGACGGCCAGAGCAACACCAGTAACACCTGGTCGTCGGACAGCTTGAGACGGCCAGAGCAACACCAGTAACACCTGGTCGTCGGACAGCTTGAGACGGCCAGAGCAACACCAGTAACACGGGGCGGGCAAGTTGAGAGCATCGTTATGCATTCCTTGCCCGCCCCGTACCGTTCGGGTCTGCTGCCCGGTACAAGGATCCCATTTGTTAGTTGGGAGGCCCCGAATAGACATCCGCAACCGGCACTGCAGTGCCCGTTGATCCCGGTCTATAGGCGGTGCTGCTCCATGACCACGGCCGGGTAGCATGACGGCATGCCTGCCCGGGACGAAAGCGAAGAGCCGCTTCAATCACTGCCTGCTGGGATGGCCCGGAGATATGCGGAGTACAAGCCTGCCACCGATAAACCCTCGCCTCTGCCGACCAACGTCGGGGGCTACGACGAGCTCTTCGACTACTGCCGCGGGAAGGAGGTGGCCCTTCCACGCTCGCGCAATGGCCTTGTCGTAATTGATTCCTTGATTGAGATCCCCGGAGGCCAAGAGGAACCTAGCGGAATTCCCTACGGCCATCGGCATGTTCTACGGAGACGTTCTCACTCACACCATCTCGGGCTCCCACTGGGAAGTTGTCGAAGAGGGCTTCCCCATGGTCCGGATAAGCAGGAACACAAGCATTTCGGTTATCCATGTGGCTCAACGACGGCTTGACATGGGATTGCCGACCCTCGCGATGAATTACGATCACGCACTCGACATCATTGACCGAGACAGACGAGGCAGCTGAGGCACAGCGGGTGTCTAGGACCGCCACTTGGCAATGCGGCCGCAGTGGTGGGAGATCGGTTTACGAGCGTCCGGTGAAGGATCCCCTTGCGGGCTGAAGGGTGACAAGTAGCGCTGCGAAAACGCCGCCACTTATCGCTGCGATCCACACCGTGCCGGCGGCCGGCCGCGCAGGTGTCTTATGAACGACCGATCACAAGAAGGACTGCACCGAGTTTGTTGGCTCTCGGGGCAGTCCTTCCCCTCACTTATTCTGGCGTATCTGCGACATCAGCCCGGCTCACCACCATTACCGCCGACGCCGCCCATGCCGCCCTGCTCATCGGGACCTGAGAAACGGCCAAATAGCACTGCAAAAATAAGGCCATTTATCGCTGCTAGTCACAGTTCGGGTTGATCGAACGCCGACCTCTGCCTTTTCCTCCTGTCGCATCAACGTGTCTCACGGCCCTTTACTGCAAGGAGAATGGAATCTACCTTTACTGCGACAGGTAATGGACGGTACTAGCGGACAGCGAACAGAGGTATGGGCTGCTATCAGAAGCTCAGGCTTCTGTGCCAACGAGACCCCCCAGCTTGTCGCTGCCGGCTCAGTGCATGGTGGCGCCGGGGTTGTTAATTTGCGCCCTGTCCGTGGGGGACATGGAAGCAGCCGTGGAGCAGTTCCACCATGGTCTCAGCGTCATTATCTGCCAGCGCGTCCAAGACCCTGCGGTGGTCGCGGGCTACTTTGGCTTGGAGATCGGGGCCTTGGCTGTACGTCATGTTGATCCGGCGTTGGATCGGATGAACCCAGATGCCGGCCAGCATGGTCTGCAGGTACTGGTTTGGGCACGGTTCAACGAGCGCTGTATGGAATTTGAGTCCGAGCCGGTAGAGTTCCTCGGCGTCGGAGGGGTCTACGGTTTCATATTCATCAACGAGGGCGCGCAGCCGCACAAGCTGTTGAGATGTATGGTGGCCGCAGGCCTGCCTGGCGGCTAACGCCTCGAGCGTGTAGCGGACCTCGTACAGGTTCTTTACGTCTTGGTCAGTGAGGTCATTGACTACGTATCCGCGACCAGGAACCAGGGTGGCAAGGCCTTCCATGGACAGTTGGGTCAGCGCGTCCCGCACCGGCGTCCGCGAGACGCCGTACTGGGCGGCGATCTGCTCCTGCACTAGAGGTGTTCCCGCGGGCAAAGTGCCGTTGATTATGTCCGAGCAGATGCGGTCATACACCCGCACGGCCAGTGGGCGGGCATCGTGGACTGGCGCCGTTACCATGCAGCCTTCTTCCTGACAAGGGTGGGTTTCCCCACGGTTTATTACTCCATGAAATCATCGTGTGGACGAAACTGTGGTGCCCATCACAATTTTTCCTTGACCTACTTTACATCCACTGTATACGGTGTATCCACAGTCAAGTTGGGGTGGACCACCCGCCCGAGTGGCAGTGGGTGGCGGGGGGGGTAAAGAAACCGAACGTCATCATCCATGAGTTGGCCAGCGGCGGTGACTACTGCTCGGCAACACCGCGCAGGTCAACGCCCCGATTTCGTCGCCAATACCTAAGGCCGTCAGATCTCAACGGAGAGAAGGAATCTGAAGATGAGCAATAAGGGAAAAAATACTTGACCGGACCGTTCCGCAGGAGAGTCTTCGCGGCGGTAGTCGCGATAAGTATGACCGCCACGCTCGGTGCGTGTGCAAGTGATTCCAGTGCACAGGCCGGAGAGGAACTGGAGGTCGTCAACGTCGGACTCATCCCCAACCTCGCACTCTACCTACCGATGTGGGTTGCACAGGACAAGGGCTTCTTTGAAGAAGAAGGCGTCGAACTCAAGACGACGACAGTACGTGGTGGCGGCTCCGAGACGCTTGCAGCATTGACAGGCGGAAGCTTTGACATGACCGACCTCTCGATTCAGGCGGTCGCTACGGCAAATGAAAAGGGGCTTCCCTTGAAGTTCGTGGCCGGCAATTACACCTCGATGCCCTATTCGATCCTCATTCGAAACGGTCAGGACGACATCAAGCAAGGCACCGGTTTCCCTGAAGTGATCCATTCACTTAGGGGCAAGAAGATCGGTGTCACCTCCATCGGCTCAAGCAGCTACCTGACGCTTAAGCACCTGCTTGCCGAAGCCGGCATGAATGAAGGTGACGTCGAGATCATCCAGGCCGGCACCCAGATGGCACCACAGATGGTGTCTGATCAGCTGGACGCAGCTATGGCAAACGAACCTGATACGACCATGCTGAGCGAAACCATGGACGCCGGTTACATAGGCCTGGATCTACGGGACGAGGCCGTCATGAAGCAGGCGGACCTTGAGGGATTCATCTATGACGGGTGGGTTGCAAAGGCTGAGGTCGCAGACGAAGAGCGGATCCAGAACGCGGCTACGGCCATGAAGCGGGGTATCGAGCTGGTCAAGGACGAATCAACCGACCAGGGCTATCTCGTTGATCTGACGAAAAAGAATCTGGATCTTGATGCGGATGACGAAGTCATTGCCAAGATGATCGCCAGCATGCGGTCCGGGTACAACATCGACATTCCCGAAGAAAAGGTCTCGAAGGCCTTCGAGCTGTATGGCCTCACGGTGCAGCCGTACCAGGACATCGTTTCGGGCGTTGCGGCTGAGCCCAACCCCAAGTGACGCACCTTCATAATGCCGCGGGAGCGGCAGCACAGTTCGTGTTTCTAATGACTGGAACCTACGGAGAAAGCCAATGACAGAACAAGACGTATTAGAGGACGGGTCGGCCTTCGGCGATACGGCGGGGAAACCGATCATCAAGATCGAGAACGTCAGCCAGATATTTGGGGCAAACTCCCGCGACGGTGCTGACATGCACGTCGTTGACGACGTCAGCCTAGAGATCCAACGCGGGGAGTTCGTAGCAATCGTGGGCCCCAGCGGTTGCGGAAAGTCCACACTGCTGAACATGGTCGCCGGACTCCTGAAGCCTACTTCCGGGACAGTAAGCGTGAAGGGGCAGGAAGTCGCCGGCGTGGACCCGGATTCCGGTGTCGGTTTCATGTTCGCCCATGACGCGCTCATACCCTGGCGGACAACGCTGGATAATGTGGCCCTGGGCCCGGAGCTCAGGGGGGACCCGGCAGCCAAGGAGCGGGCAAGGGAAGTCATGAAAGCGGTCGGCCTGGAAGACGCCGAGCAGAAATTCAGGTCACAACTGTCCAGCGGGATGAGGCAGAGGGCGGCGCTGGCACGCACGCTGGTCAACGATCCGGACATCCTGTTGCTGGACGAGCCATTCGGTGCCCTTGACGCTCAAACCAAGGTCCTGGTGGCCGAGGAGTTTTTGCGGCTGCGTGATATTCGCAAGTCCACGGTCATGTTTGTCACCCATGATCTGATGGAGGCCATTACCCTGGCGGACCGGATCATCGTGATGTCGGCCCGGCCGACAACCATCAAACGGGTCGTTTCGGTTCCCATTCCCAGACCCCGTTCCCTGACCGAGACCCGCTTCGATCCCGTCGCGCAGGAGTTGTTCAGCGGTCTTTGGTCCGATTTGAGCCCGGAAGTCTCTGTGCAGGAGGAACTAGCATGACGGCAACGGCGGAAAAGCGCATTGCATCTTCACGTCAGTTCAAGAAGCAGGCAGCCAAGCCCCTCGATACCACGCGGTTACTTCTCTACCGCGTAGCCATCGCCGCTGGTTTCCTGCTCCTGTGGGAACTTGTCGCGACGACGGAAATCATAGACCCGTTCTGGATCAGCAAGCCCAGCGCCATCATCCCGGGGACAGTCGAATTTCTCAGCACGGCTGATGGCTGGGCCGCTATCGGCGTCACACTGTACGAAGCCCTGGCCGGCCTGCTTGCCGCCATGGTGGTAGGCATCGCGCTGGGGTATGTGCTGACACGGTCCCGCAATTTACTGCTCGTCCTGAATCCGTTCATCGGTGTACTCAACGCCGTGCCCCGGTTGGCCATGATTCCGCTGTTTATCGTTTGGTTTGGAATCGGTTCGCCCTCGAAAATCGTCATGGTTTTCGTGATCTGCCTCTTCATTTTCCTGGTCAACACCATCAGCGGTATCGAGAGTGTGGACAAGGACCTGATCGTGATGGCCCGAACGCTGGGGGCATCGCGGCGGCAGCTGCTGCGGAAAATCGTCATTCCCAGCTCCTTGCCCTGGTTGCTCGCTGCCCTGCGCATCAGCCTGGGCAACGCCTTCGGCGGCGCAGTCGTTGCGGAGATGATCGCCGGGCAAGGCGGCCTGGGCTTCATGATGGCTTCAGCCGCCGGGTTGTTGAACCTGCGGGACGTCTTCATCGCCGTCATCATCGTCATGGTCGTGGCGTACGTGGCCGATGTGCTCCTGCTCAAGGTTGAAAAGCGGATCCTCCGGTGGCGGCCGAGCTCCCTCGATTCGATGTAGACAACCCGCTTACCGCCGCATGAAATACGCCATGGTGTCGCTCTCAGGGTTACACCGCCCGACAATGATGCCGGAAAAGAGAATTAAGTGATGCGTGAAAAGAACAAACTCAAAGAAATGGTGCGTTCAGGCAAGGTCGCCTTGGGCATGGAGTTCATGAGCGGCAGCCACCGGCTTTTGGAGATGACAGGCTGGGCAGGGTTCGACTATGTGCAACTGGACACGGAGCACACCCCTTTCGGTTTCTCCGAAATCGAGGCCATGGTCAGAACTGCCGAGGGTGTCGGTCTGACCCCCATCGTCCGTGTTCCGGAGAACACCGATTCGAATATTCTGCGTGTGTTGGAGACCGGAGCGGCTTCCGTCGTCGTACCCCAGGTCAAATCTGCTGCCGAGGTGCGTTCTGCGCTGGAAGCCACCATGTACGCGCCGAAGGGCCGGCGTGGAATGTGCTCGGTAACGCGCGCGGCACGCTTCTCCGACGAGTCGTGGGAGGAGTACACGAAGTGGGTCGAAGAAGAGATACTGCTCATCCCCATCATCGAGAACAAGGAAGCCCTGGATGAGGTCGAGGAGATCTGCTCCATCCCCGGCATAGACGTCATCGGCTTCGGCGGAGGTGACATGGGGCAATGTTTAGGAGCCGGTGCCAGAGGCCTCGCAGACCAGGTGGTGCTGGACGCGTTCCACCATGTCATGGACGTGGCGAAGCGCACCGACACTGCTGTCCTGGCGATGCCCGTGATCGATGATGCGCCCTTGGACTCCGTCCAACATCTGATCGATCTGGGGGCAGGTCTCATCATGTACGACGCCGATGCCCTCATGTACACCAGAAACTGCCGTCGGATCGTCAACGACTGCCGCCCCCTGCTGGAGCGTGCTTCCCGCCGATGAAAAATCCTTGAGCCAAACCCACCGCTTCTTGTGGGAATGACTTTCTCGGCATAAGCAGCAACGGCGATGCCCAAGGCGGACACAACCGCCGCCCGCGGACGTAAGCCGCACATATTTCCCCGCAAACATCGCCCGGCAACGGGTTTATGCTCGCGGCTACAACAGGCCTATCTGGAGGTGATAGCCAGAGCCACATGCGTAAGAACAACCAGTTTTTTGAGGAACACCCGGGATCAGAAAATGCGCCTCACACGTTTACCAGCACCACAGAAATGAGCTAAAAAATGACATTCCATCCTAAACGCAATCGAATTCTCGACGCACTGAAAAACGGACAAGTACCACTAGGCGTGGAGCTATATACATACAGTCCATCCATCATCGAGCTTCTGGCATACGCTGATTTCGATTTCTACATGCTGGACATGGAACATACCCGCGTCAATGTCGAAACAATGGATCATTGCATCCGCGCGGCTGACGCTGCCGGCATAACCACCGTGGTCAGGGTGGCAAAAAACGACTCCGCCCTGATACAGCAATCAATAGATTCGGGTGCACAGGGCGTGATCGTTCCTCACATCAAGAACGCAGACGACGCCAGGAAGGCTGTCCGCTCGCTCCGGTACGCACCCGAGGGGACCCTCGGCTCATGCCCATCAATCCGTGCAGCGAACTATTCCACGCCCGGCTGGGGCGACTATCTGAACCACCACAGTAATAACACATCCCTGATCGCCCTCCTCGAAGATCCGGAAGCGATTGACAATGCGGAAGAGATTTTCGCAGAACTGAAACCAGGGGTCGACGCGGTCTGGTTCGGACGGGGCGATTTAGCCCAGTCGCAGGCAAAATACGGGGAAGGTGTGGACTGGGACCACCCGTACATTATGGAAGCCTTTGAGAAAGTCTTGAAAATCTCGAAAAAGACCGGCATTCCTACCATGGCAATTCCGTGGCCGGAAGCAAATGTGGAGAATGCCAAAAAAACCTTGGAGCAGGGAGCGGACATTTGCCTGTTTGGTATTGATCAGCAGCTGTTCCTGGATCAGTTCCTACAAATTTCCAAGCAGATGAAGAACGGGCAGCAGGCATCCCCTGAACCTGTTGAGGAGATGGCCAGTTTCTAAGCACATGTGAGGTGGCTGCCCGGGAGTGCCCGAGTTAGAGGCGCCCCCGGGCAGTGCCGTGTTTATGCTGTTCGAAACTGAACCTCTTTGCGATCGGCCCTTCCCGGACAAGTACGGCCGAGCATGGCGGCCACACCCGGATTGAATTTTATGCACGTTCCTGGCGCAGATACTGCCGGTCTGCCCTAGGGCGTTCGTTGCACGATTCGGTACACCGTGCTGCGGGCGACCTTGAAGAGCTCGGCGATCTCGGCGGTGGTGTACTGGCCTCCCTTATATAGGGAGACAAGATGGGCCTCCTGGCTCTTGGAGAGTTTGGGCTGCTTCCCGCGGAGCCGGCCTTTGGCCTTGGCGACCTGCATGCCTTCGCGGGTGCGGGCGCGGATGAGGTCGGATTCGAATTCGGCGACCATGGCCAGGACGTTGAAGAGGAGCCGGCCGACGGGGTCGGTGGGGTCGTGGACGGATCCGCCGATGCTCAGTTTCACTCTCTTCTTGGTGAGTTCTTCGACGATGTCGCGGGCGTCGGGCAGGGAGCGGGCGAGCCGGTCGAGCTTGGTGATGACCAGGGTGTCGCCGGCGCGGACGGCGGCGAGGGCCTCGCGGAGGCCGGGCCGGTCGCGGTTGGTGCCGGTCAGTCCGTGGTCGGTATAGATCCTGTCGTCGGGTACGCCGAGGGCGGCGAGGCCGTTGCGCTGGGCGGTGAGGTCCTGCTCGTTCGTGGAGACGCGGGCGTAGCCGATGATGTGGGCGGTCATGGAGGTAACTGTAGCGTTTAGGCTACCTTCAACGGGCTTTTTTGCGGGCGGGGTATACGCGAATCTGAGTTCCCAGTATTTATATGAGATTTTTTCAGCCGTGGGGAGGGACCTGGGGTGTCGCGCTGGAGGACCGGCTTGCGGGACGGTCATCGTCCGTGCTCATCTCTGGAATTGTTTCGAAAGCTGTTTCCGAACGCGACTATGGGGCAGGAGTTTCGGCACGATTTACGAGACGCGGAGCGTATCAGCTATTGAGACGTTGCTGGGTGTGCATCGGGCGCAACCCTCACAACGGTTTGTCCTGAGGCATTAGCAGCGCGCCGGGTCATGGCTTCGGGTACGTGTTCGAAGGCGTGCACGGAGGTCACCGGCGGGTTGATCTGTCCGGCGGCCAGCATGGTGGAGAGCGCGCTGACCGTGTGGGCTCGTTCGGTGTCGTCACGGAACGACGGGAGGGTGCCGATCACCGAGTAGTCGCGGAAGAGCATGTCCTGAGCGTCGGGGCGAGCTGCCGTGCCGCTTGCGAACCCGACGATGAGGACCCGCGCGCCCGGGGTCGCGAGGACCGCGGTGGCATCGGTGTACGCCTGCCCGCCAACGGTGTCGTAGACCACGTCAACGCCGCGACCGTTCGTCAACGCCGCAATGTCCGCTCTCGAGGACGGAGCGCTGAGATCAATGACGAGGTCCGCTCCCTGAGCCTTACAGAACCGGGCCTTCGATTCGGTGCGGGCGGTTGCGATCACCGTCGCTCCCATGGCCTTTCCGATCTGGATCGCGGCGGACCCTGTGCGGCCGGCCCCACCGAGGACGAGCAGCACCTCTCCGGCCTGGAGATTGGCGCGGTGTCGGAGCCCGATGTGTGCGACATGGAAGGACCCGAGGAACCCGACGGCTTGCTCGTCGCTGAGGTCATCCATGACGGGCATCGCGCTTTGCCCCGGGACGAGCGTGTACTCGGCCAGCCCGCCGACGCCGATGTCGAACCGGCTGAAGCCGACGATCCGCGTCCCCGTCGGGTGCGGGAACCCGTCGCCTGCCACCTCCACGATGCCAACGACCTCCTGACCCGGCGAAACGGGCGGTGCAGGCACCAGTGGATACTCGCCATGGACCATCATCAGGTCAGGAAGAGCGACGCTTGCCGCTAGCACCCGCACCAGTGCCTCAGCCGCTCCGGGTACCGGCATCTCAACCTCCTCAAGCCGGAGGACCTGCTCGATGTGGCCGAACTCCGCCGCTTGCCAACGTTTCATGACACGCCTTCCTCTATGACCGTCCTTCTCGTTGAGGTCGGTGATGACGACCTTCGCGCCCTCCTCGACGAACAGGGGCGCGTGCTCGGCACCCATGCCGACTGCTGCGCCCGTGATGATGGCGACCTTGTTGTCCAAGCGTCCCATGGGGACCTCTTTCTTCCGGTGCACCGACGATGCGGCGCGGAGTTGATGGGATCGATTCCGTTACGCGGCGCGGGCTGCAGGAGGATCCGCGAGCTCGCGGAACGTTGAGCCGTGCCAGACGAGCGGCTCGTTCTCACCGGCACCGAGCCGGTGCGCTTCGAGCAGTACCATCCAGTGATCGCCGGCTTCCGAGACCGAAGAGATCGAGCAGTCGAGCCACAGCGCAGCCCCGTCGATGAAGACAGCTCCGTCGTCGCTGGCCTCGATGGCGACCTGCTCGAACCGCGCGGCGCGATTCTTGCTGGCGAGCTGTCGAGTGAGCCCGCCCTGCCCCTTCCCGAAGATTGAGACGCCGAGGCGGCTGGCCTTCGAGATTTGGTCCCATGTCTCGGACGTCTTCTGCACCGCGACGGCGACGAGGCACGGTTCGAGGGACACACCGACCATGAAGGACGATGCGACGATCGCGTGCTTCGCGCCGTCGATGTCGGCTGCAAGTGCCGCAACGCCCGAAGGAAACTGCGCGAACGTTTGACGCACGATCATCGGATCGGCATCGAAACCGCAAAGCCTGTCCTGGATCATGACCTGTGCTTCCTTCTCTGTTACAGACATCGCGGTCACCTCGACACGTCCGCTGCATCGGGGAGCACCGCGTCGAGCTCGGGCGCCAGGTACATCATCTGGTCGCGGAACGACTCGCTCGCGTTGCGGAACTGACGCAGTTCGCCGTCCTTTGTGAGCGCATCCCCGCTGTCGGCCCAGGCCTCTGGCGTGGGCATTTCGACCTTCATTCGCGGCATGCCGGCGATTGCCACGCGGCCGGCTGCGACGCCGACGATGTCCAGCTGCCCGAACGCATCGAGCGCCTTCCGGACGATGTCGGACGCGCCGGTGACCACGTTATGGGTGTCAGCCACCGCTGTGCCGCCGGCGCCGGTGATCTTGGCCACCGCAGCGGCAGCATTGGCCGCGTTGAGGTCGTTGACGACGACGCGCGCCCCGCGGGAGGCAAGCATTTTGGCATGCTCACGCCCCATTCCCTGCTCTGCGCCGGTGACGATCGCCACTCGTCCGTTGAAATCCAGCTGTTCGCTCATTAGCAGCTCCGTTCTCCTGCGTGGAGGTTATTTTCGTAGTCGCGATGGGAGTCCTGCGGAAGGAACTTCTCTTCCGTCTCACGCCCGTAGTCGGTCGAGGGTCGCCCGAACATCGCGCCCCAGCCGATGCCGTAGGTGTCCTCGGTCATGCGGTCGATGTACTCGGCGAGCGGCGTAGCCTCGCCCGACTCCTTTACCTGCATGAGCAGTCACCACACCTCATTAATCCCGGGCAGCACGAAGGGCAGGTAACGGAGTTGTTCGTTCAGGCAGGTTTTCCGGCTCGCGTTACGTGGTGGAGCGAGTTTGAGCGGTGAAGGTCATGAGCGGCGAGGCTCCGACAGGCGGGAGTCAGTGCCGTACTGGCGGGGTGCTCCGAGGTGCTCGCGGAGGGTGGAACCTTCGTACTCGCGGTGGAACAAGCCGCGTTCTTGCAGGATGGGGACGACCTGATCGACGAAGGCGTCTATACCGTCGTGGTAGCTGTCGATGGCCAGGGTGAATCCGTCGCAGGCCCCTGCCTCGAACCAGTCCTGCATGTGGTCGGCCACGTCGGTGGGGGTTCCGGTCACGACCGGGTGGTAGTCGATGACTCCATGGGCGATGACGTCGCGCAGGGTCCAGCCCTCCCGGGCCACTTCCAGGGCACGGGCTGACCGCGGATCCAAGGGACTGGAGTGGGCCTGGGCGAGCTGGTCGGCGGAGAGGGTCTGGTCGATCTGGTGCGGTTCGAGGTGAAGGCCGAGCATGGCTCCGAGGTGGCGCACGCGCTGGTCCAGGTCGATGGATTCGTCGAGCCGGCGGCGCCGATCAAGGCCGGCCCGGTGAGAGGAGGCGATGCTTGGCATGAAGCCGGCGAACATCTTGATTTCGTTCGGGTCGCGGCCGGCGCGTTCGGCGGCGGCCCGCAACGCAGCGCGTTGGGCCTGGCCCTCCTCGATGCTGAAGGGGTTGGTGTAGACGCCCGTGGCATAACGGCCGGCCAGCTCCAACCCGTTGGCGCCTCCGCCGGCCTGGAAGATGACCGGCTGGCCCTGCCTGGAAGGCGGGATGGGCAGCGGGCCGCGGGAGGCTACATGGCGTCCTTGGAGGTTGATTGGCTGGATCTTGTCCATGTCGGCGAACCGGTTTCCGGCCACGTCCAGAGTCCAGGCGTCTTCCTCCCAGCTGCCCCATAGCGCCTGCACAATCTGGATTACCTCATGGGCGCGTTCGTACTTCTCCGCGCGGGGAGGAACCGGGCTTCCGAAGTTCGCGGCGGCAGCTGGATGGGAAGTGGTGACGGCGTTCCACCCGACCCGGCCCCGGCTGATGACATCAAGGGCCTTGAACTGACGGGCGAGGTTGTAGGGCTCGTTGAAGGTCGTCGAGGCAGTGGTTACCAGGCCGATCCGCTCGGTCTCCCGGGCGATGGACGTCAGGGTCAGGAGGGGATCCATCGTGAAGTGAGGGGGCTGGTCATTGAGGTCCACGTCCAGCGTCGGGGTGTCGGCGAAGAACAGCAGCTGCATTTTGCCGCGCTCGGCTGCTTTCGCGTAGCGCACGAAGACGTCCATGTCCGTGTAACTTGTGGGATTCACTCCGGGCATGCGCCACGCTCCAGGCTGGACGCCGTAGCCGCTGGTGATCATCAGGCCCAACAGCATCTGGGGGTCGGTCATGGTGCTCCTCGGGATAGACAAAAAGGTAAGCGGAGAACGTGTCCGTTTCCCTTCTGAACAATACGGAGGTAGTCTCCATATTGTCAAAAGAACCGCAGTGAGCGAGGTGGAGGAGCCGATGAGTGGCATAGGGCAGCAGGAGCGAAAGCCCCGGTCCGACGTTCTGCGTAACCGTGCGAGCATCCTGGATGCGGCCCAGAACCACTTTTTGGCTCACGGGGTCGGGGCATCGCTGGATGCGGTTGCCAAGGAAGCCGGTGTCGGGGCGGGGACCCTTTATCGGCACTTCCCGACGAGGGAGGCGTTGCTGGCCGGTGTGCTGCAGACGCGATCCGAGGAACTTGCCGCCCGCAGTGCGGAAATCGCCCAGGTTGATGATCCCGGGGATGCCCTGCAGCAGTGGATGCGGGCGTTGGAGGACTACTTCTGTGCCTTCAGCGGGCTGCCGGAACCCCTGATGGCTGCAGCCAGGGAACGCGACCCCGAAAACCCCCTGACCGTGCCCTGTGACCGCCTCATCGCGACCACCGACGAGTACGTGAGGAGGGCTCAGGCCGCCGGGCTGGCCCGGACCACGCTCAGTGGTAATGACCTGGTCCACGCCGCGGTTTCCATCGCCTGGCTCAAGGGAACAGGGGCGCTGGACGGTGCCGCGTTGACCGCGATCCGCACGATCATCGAGACAGGCTACCAGCCCAGCTGACACCAGTGAATGTATCCACATTCCATGAACGTAAGGAAGAGCTCCCAAATTGTCTGTGCCTCTAAGCATCCTTGACTTGGTCACCATCTCCGAGGGGTCCACCGCCCGGGAATCCATTGCCGCCACCATGGAATCGGCCCGTCTCGCCGACCGGCTTGGTTATCACCGGCTCTGGTTTGCCGAACACCACAACACCCCCAACCTCGCTGCCAGCGCCACGGCGCTGCTCATTTCCCAGGCGGCTTCGGTAACAGAGCGGATCCGCGTTGGCTCAGGCGGGGTGATGCTGCCCAACCATGCCACCCTGATGGTGGCCGAGCAATATGGGACCCTGGCCGCCATGCACGGTGACCGGATCGATCTGGGGCTGGGCAGGGCTCCCGGGACGGACATGATGACCGCCCAGGCGCTCAGCCGTTCCTCCTCCGACCCACAGGCCTTCGCCGGCAGCATTTACGACCTGCAAGGCTGGTTCAGCGAAACCGGTACCGCCCACAGCACGGCGATCAAGTCCGCGGTCTCGGCCGGAACGCAGGTCCCCATCTGGGTTCTCGGATCGACAGTCAACGGCGCGTTCATCGCCGGGCAGCTGGGACTGCCGTTCTCGATTGCCTCACACTTCGCTCCCGACCAGATTGATGACGCCATCAAGGTGTATCGGGAGGCGTTCACCACCGAGGCCCCCACCGCACAGATCGACAAGCCCTACGTGATGGCCGGCATTAACGTCCTCGTTGCCGACACGGACGAGGAGGCCGAGCGGGAATTCACCGTGGTGGAGCAGATGTTCATGGACGTTCAGCACGGTCGGAGTCGCAAGATCCAGCCTCCGATGGATCCGGCAACGCTGGCCGGGCAAGGCGGAGGGAACCAGCCCATGCTTCGGATCAAGGCCGTGGGTTCCCCGCACAAGGCCAAGGCGCAGCTGGAGGAGTTTGTGCAGCGCACCGGTGCCGATGAGCTCATCATCACCACCTACGCGTACGACCCGGCGGTGAGGGACCGCTCACTGCAGTTGCTTGCCGAGTGCTGGTTCTAAGCCCCGGGGCCTTGAGCAACTGTGGTGGAGGTCGGGGCGGGCGCAGCGGTGTCTTGATGATGGCCGGCCCTTTACCGGTAAGGAGTACGGCCGCAAGGCTGAAACTCAAAGGAATTGACAGGGTTCCGCACAAGCAAACTGGCGCCCAATCTCGAAAGAAAGGGCCGCCACGAGCCATGCGATCTTCTTGGTCGAATCACAAGAAATATACAAACAAAATTGAAAGGGGTTATTTTAATGTCTAAAATTCTTATTTATGGAGCGTATGGTTACACTGGCCGTAAAATTGCCATCGCAGCAAAAGAAAGGGGCATCGATACAGTTCTAGCTGGTCGAAACACAGAAGCCTTGCAACAGTTTGCAGAGAAGTTAGGTATGGAATGGCGTAACTTCGGCCTCGACGATGCCAACCAGGTAAAAGAAAATTTAGAGGGCATCGATGGCGTGGTCAACGCTGCTGGACCGTTTAATAAAACAGCGAAACCATTGATTGATGCATGTATTTCGGTTGGCAGTCACTATCTTGATATTACTGGCGAAGTCGGCGTGTTCAGCTATGCCGAAGAGGTGAGTGACGCAGCTGCTCAAGCAGGTATTATGCTAATGCCCGGTGCAGGGTGGGATATTGTTCCGACAGACTGTATCGGTCTGCATACAGCTCGTCGTGCAAATCAACCGCAAAGCATCCGACTCTTCGCTCGACACGTAGATCTTGTGCCTACACGTGGCAGTCTGCGAACAGCTGCCCAATTTGCCGCACTCGGCAATCTAGTTCGTCGTGATGGAGAGCTAGTAACTATTGATGATCCGATGACTAGCTATGATGTTGGCCTGGGAACTGAGTCGTATCGAATTTGGCCACTACCTGATGTCATTACTACGTGGAAATCAACAGGCATTCCGAATATCTCTGTTTATGGGTATGACCCAGGCGTGGAACCAGGTCCACCACTTACGCCAGAGCAAATCGACGCACTGCCGGAGGGAGGAACCGACGAGGAAACGAAAAAGTCCTATGCGCTTGCTTCGGCCGAGGTAACCGATATAGACGGCAACGTTTTCCGTTCAACGATCCGGACGACCTCCGGCTATGCCTACACCGGTGAGATGGTTGCTGAGATTGCCGCTCGGATCCTGCAAGGCGATTTTAAGCGAGGATTTCAATCCCCTGCGGCTGCTTACGGGCCGGAATTGGCATGCAGCAATGGCATTGGCAACATAACCGACCTCTAGTACTACAGTCGCGTTTATTTTGCTTGCGCCGGCGTTTTAACGGCATTTCTGCCCGCTGCCGTGTTAATCGTTGTCGATGGGTGATGATATTTGTGTGGCTGAGGTGCAGGTGTGGGCGGACGGGCTTGAGGAAATCGGTGAGCTGATCGGACCGCGGTTCGCCCGGTCCGAGCCGCGGGCGAACGCGGTGGCGTACCTGCGCGGCCTGCTTTCTGCCGAGGAGCGGAAGAACTCCTGGCAGCAGGAGAATAAAGATATGGATAAATTTCAATCACATAATGGGTTTGCGCGGACACTTTTTCATATTAACGATAAAAGCCCGATTTCTCAATTTAATGTTGAAAAATTGGGCTTTTTTTATATTTACTTATAGTGCAAAATAGCACTTAAAATAAGTGCAAAATAACTCCTAAAGTGACACGAATCCGAGAGACCAGTATCTGTATGGGATTTTTCGCGGCGGGAGAGCGGGCGCAGGGTGTCGCGGTGGAGGACCGGCTTATGAGACCTCTACTGGCCGTCGTCGCGGCGACCCATGCATCTGAGTGTCCGGCCCTCGGGGCGTTCCGGGGATCAGGTTATCGCGGCGCGCGCGATGACCTCGGCGAGCTCGTTGGGTTTGCTCACCATGGGTGCATGGGCACTGTCGAGCTCGACCGAGGACGTGGTGTGTTCCGCAAAGCTCCGCTGCAGTCGGGGGGAGAACGACCGGTCCTGAGTGCATACCACGTAGACGGAGGGATGCTGCTGCCAACCAAGTCCGCTAGGTAACTCGGTCAGCGGTGCCAGCGCCTGGCGGCCAAGCTGCCGCTCGACCCATGCGAACTGTTCGTCGGACAGGTCGTTGTACACGAGTTTGCGTGCGCTCTGCGGGTTCATCGATCCGGTTCCGTCGTCGAGCATGTCGACTTCCAAGGTGCCGCCAGGTTCGGGATCGCTGCCGCTGATGTCTGCGACGGACTGGCCGGCACGGGGGAGCGCGGCGCAGACGTAGATCAGCGAGGCAACGTCATCATTTTCCGCTGACGCGCCTGTGATAACCATGCCGGCATATGAGTGGCCGACGAGGACCGCTGGGCCGTCAAGCTCGGCCAGTGCCGTGCGAACTGCCTGCTCATCGTCGGCGAGGGATGCGCCGGCTCGCCGGCTCGGCAGATCGAGGGTGTTGACCTGCAATCCGCGGCGCGCGAGGTCTGTGACGACGTGGGACCAGATCCATGCGCCGGTGTAGGCGCCGTGGACGAGAAGAATCGGTTTGGGCATGGCGGTGTCTCTTTTCTCTGGGAACGGGCTCCGGTTAGGCAACCGACGCCTGGTCGAGATCCTAGGCTAAAGCACCTGAAGTATCACCACTGCGACATGATCGTCGACGTCGTCCCCGGGAGCTGTCGCGGTGAGGGACCCGCTGGCAGGACATGGGGAAGCCGGGCAGCGAGCGTGAGGGAAGTGTCGGCAACCGAATTTAGTCGCAGGTATTTGCGGGCGTTTGCACCAGCGCCGCGATGCGTGGGTCCTCGTATGTACCGGGATCAAACCAGATCCGGACTGCTTCAGTCTTGTGGACTAGTTTCCGAAGCTCCAGTCCGGAATATTTGATCCAAAGGACATCCCCCTTGTCCGAGACCTCGTCAATGAATCCGGCCTGCTCCAGCCCCGATTCATACCGAAGCGTGACCGAATCGTGTGGACGCAGGGCTGTCCAGTTGGCAACGCTTAGTGTGCCAGCGCTGCTTTTACCGGTCGTTGCATCTGCTTTCATGCTACCCGGCTTCCTGTACGGTCCCGTTCGGCTGCGGGGACCGCATTCCTGAGAATCGTGCGCCAGGCGCAGGAGATGGGCTTAACCTGGAGCGGCCCGATCGGCAGCTCAGGCCTGTCGGGCCGGACGGTTGTGGGGTGACCGGTGGCGTCAGGCATAGCCGTCGTGGTGGCCAAAAACGTGATCTCCTTCTGAACAGTGCGATTCTGCCCCGCCACTCGATGACGGCGGCAATAACGGTGTTCGCCGCGGGGATATCGGTTGAGGCGCCGGGGGGGGGGGGGGAACCCGAGACCGAGGGATGCCTCGATGGTGCTCATTTCTTGTTCTTTGGTGCTCCAGCGACGGCCCTGCTACCGGGGTAGACCGCCTTTGCGCAACGGCGCCGCGGTGACGGGGCGGGCCCTTCCTGAAACCAAGTGGTCAACGACTACCTGGTTTCAGGAAGGGCCAATCCACACCATTTATCTGGCGTTATCTGGCGCTGCAGCATCGTCGGGCCTGTCAGGCGACTTCCTCTTCCGGGCGGAGGTAGCGGTACTTCCCCTTGAAGCACAGGAGAGGCTCATGGACGTGCCAGTCCGACGGACTCATCTCGTTGACCTTGCCCAGGACGATGAGGTGGTTGCCGGCGTCGTGTTCGGCCCAGATGTCGCAGTCAAGCCACATCAGGGTGTCCTCGATGACGGGGTTGCCTGCCCCGGTAGAAGTCACAAAAGCATTGATGATCATGTTCTCCAAGGGGTGTTACCGGGACCCGCCTGTTGGCGGAAGGAGCACGTCATGGTGAACGGACTCCTTCTGACACGTCGGGTATTTCATGGGACGCGAACATTGGCGACGTGAGCATGCGCTCCAAACTGCGGTGACGGACCAAGGCATCCTCGAAGTCCGGGACTGTATGGGTGCCGTCGTGGATATCGCGGGCAAAGGCATCGAGGGCCTCTGCAACATTCACGGCCGAGGGGAGGCCCGGTTCGGCTACGGAATGGTACTTGGCCGGGACCGTGAGCGGTCTGAGGGGCTCCGTCGTCGTGCCGGCGCCGTACAGTTCAAGCGGGGCCATCTGGATGCCGCCTGGTGCCGTTGTCTGGAGCCGGAGCGCGCCGTCGGAGCCGAGAAGGCACAGTTCGGTTTGGAACAGGCCATGGGTGCCTTGTGCCAGATGTAGGGACACCGGCGCCCCGGAATCCATAATCATGGTGGCAGTGAGGGTATCAGCGGTATTGGGTCTGAAGGGGGCCCCGTTCGCGCCCGCCAGCAGTCGCCGGCGTAGTGGGGCGTACGACCTCATCGCTTCGGGTTCCCCGAGCAGGAAACAGAGGGCATCCAGCAGGTGCCCGGTTTCAATGGTGAGCAGGTTAGCGCCGGCATCCTTATCGAACAGGTAGCGCTTCGCGTCCACAACCGGATCGGCGCCGCGTTGGGAATATGCTGTGACCGAGCAGCTTTCGACCTCGCCGATGAAGCCCGCGGAGATGAGGTCACGCATATATCGGATGGTGGGGCTCGAGCGGGCCTGAAGACCAATCGCGGTGCGTCCCGGGGCACCGTTGGCTTCTGCCGCCATGAGTGCTGCCTCGGTCGGATCCTTTCCGAGAGGCCATTCGCAGTAGACATGCTTGCCTGCGTTGAGCGCGGCTCTGACCAGGTCCCGGTGGGCGGGTACCTTGACCGCGACGATAATGAGGTCGATGTCCTCCGACGCAGCCATCGCCTCGATTCCTACAAAGGCGTGCCGGGCTCCGAACTGCGCCGCAGCCGCTGTTGCCGTCTCCGCCGAAGAAGTAGCGACCGCCTCCAGTCTGAGGCTTGGTACAGCGGTGATGGCGGGAATGTGCGAACGTGTCGCCCAGCTCTTGCCGGGGCTGGCGCCGACGACTCCAACGCGCAGCTTCATGTTCATGGGGGTCATGTTCCAAGGGTTCCAAATCGTCTCAAGGCGGGAGACCGGCCGTTCCCCGGGTCATGGTGGGGCACGATGCTGCTCCTTACGGCGGAAAAGTGGTTAGTCAGGAGGTGCGGATGATCGGTGCGATGATGCTTTCGTATCACCACGTTCTCCCGTCTGCGAGACCACACCGCAGCGGCCCGAAATGTGACACGGCAAAGAAACCCGCCGCATAAAGCGGGCGCCCGGAACGTGTCGCGGTGGAGGACCGGCCTCCGGTGCGGCCGGAAATGCTGAATCCGTTTCGCTCGATGTTCAGTCCTTAGCTACGTGATGTACCGGCGCCGGAGCGGACCTTGGGGGCAGGTCCGCTCCGGCGCCGGGTGCTGGCAATGGCCAGCGGAACGGGCGCTGGGAAAACACGGCACGTTGATTAGTCCGGTGTTTCCTGGGGGAAGCGTCCGTCTCCGGAGGTGGCGGCGGGGGCCTCCGGGTTTCAGGTGGGTCTTGGTTATCGCGGCGGATGCCGCGGTAATTCCTTACCGGACCGGGGTGCGGTCTTCGCGTTCGTAGGTCATTCCGTAGGGCACGTCCGGGCTGACGGCGACGGTAAAGGTGTCCTGTCGGTGGCGGGTGACGAGGATTCCGTGGCGTTTGTCTGCCATCGCTGCACGGCGCGCTTCTTCGGCGGCGCTTTCGAGCTGTCGTTGGACGGACTCCCAGCCGGTTCCGGGGCCGGGATTGATGGTGATTTTCTGAGCGTGGTGTTTCACGGTAGGTGGTCCTTTCAGGGAAGGGGCGGACAGGCCCGGGTGCCAGGCCGGGATCGGGGGCGGGCCGGGGGGCTTCGGTCCGGCCGGCCTGTCGGCGCGCGGTGCATGGTTCACACGGGCGCGGACCGGTGGCCGTCTGGTCAGTTCTTAGTCGAACACGATGACCTGCCGGGAAACGTCTGCGCCGTTGTTGAGGGCATCGATCGCGTCGGAGATGCCGTCCAGGCCGATCCTCTCGGTGATGAGCCCTTCGAGGTCGAGCTTGCCCAGGCGCCAGAGGTCCAGGTACCGGGGGAAGTCCCGGCTTGAGTGTACGGAGCCGCCTACGTTGCCGATCAGGTGCTTGCCGTCCATGGCCAGTTCGTGGGCATTGAAGGGGACCTGCGTGGTCGGTCCGCCCAGCCCGGTGACGATCACGGTGCCGCCGCGGCGGGTGGCGTCCCAGGCTGCCCGGATGGTCTCGGGGCGGCCGACGTTCTCGAAGGCGTAGTCGAAGCCGTATCCGCCGGTGAGCCGGGCTTTGGCGGCGTCGATTTCCTCGGGGGTGACCGTGTGCGTTGCACCGAATTGCTTGAGGAGGGGGTGCTTTCCGACGGCGGGGTCGACGGCGATGATGATTCCGGCTCCGGCCAGGCGGGCTCCCTGGATGGAGGCGGAGCCGATGCCGCCGCCGCCGATGACGACGACGGAGGCGCCCGGCTCGACCTTGGCCGTGTTGATCACGGCCCCGACGCCGGTCATCACCGCGCAGCCGACAAGTGAGGCAATCTCGTACGGGATCGACTCATCGAACGCGACCACGTTGCGGTCCGGAACCACCATCTCCTCGGCCCATGTCCCGAGTCCGACGATGCCGTAGCTCGGGGTTTGCGCTACCTGGAACTTGGGCAGTTCCCCGCCTTCCAGGTCGTTGCGCACACACAGGAACTCCTCGCCCTTCAAGCAGAAGAAGCACGCGTTGCAGCCGGCCAGTGCCGCAAGGATCACGCGCTGGCCGACGTTCACGTTGGTGACGTCGCGGCCGATCTCGATGACCTCACCGGCGCCTTCGTGGCCGAGCACGGTCGGCAGCTGCGTGGGCCAGGCTCCGGTTACGGCCGAGAGGTCGGTCCGGCACACTCCGGCTGCATGCATGCGCAGGCGCACATCGTGGGGTTCCAGTTCCACTGTCGTGACATCTTCGCGGATCCGGACGGTGTTAATGGCATCGAGTACAGCAGCCCGCATCGCGAGTGTCCTTTCCTGATCGCACTTGGGCAACCGGTCACCTCCTCTGCGGGAGTGCCGGGCCTGCCTGCCGTCCATGCGCGTTCACCA
>NZ_JBNHIC010000057.1:0-20659 GCF_059092905.1 Arthrobacter sp. B0427-1-12
AGTCTTCACGGCAGTACGGGGGATGTGGAACACATACTACCTGCCGGGACAGCCGGGCGCACCGGCCGGGATACCGGTATTTCCGCCTTCCGTCCGGGCCGGATGTCCGTTAGGGTTCATCGTCGGCTGCCGGTTCCGGGTCCGTTGCGGTCTGTTTGAGGCCCCTGGCCGTTGCGAGCAGTTTTTGGCCCGTGCTGCCCGGTCCGCAGGGGGACCGGGCAGCGGATCCGGCACTGTCCGGGACTGTCCGGGACAGGCAGGGAGAGTCCACGGTCCGCCCGCCGCATGCCGGTCCTCGCTTCAGGGGCCCCGTTTTTGCCTGCGATAAGGCCCGCCTTACTGACGGTGCTGCTCTTCCCCCGGGACGGTTGGTGGAGAATCCAGCCATGGGTTTCAGCGGGGACGTTCGTACCGGCCGTTCCTGGCGGTCCCGGGCAGGCTGACGGTTCCGCAGATACCGGCGTCATAATCCACCCCCGAGGGGTGGAAAGTGATCTCCGTCACATGTAGGTTGTTGGTCAGGCATCATCGTGCCGGCGCACCGTTGCATCGGCGCGGACGATGCCCGATCGGGTCCATGAGGAACCTTGGAGGATAACTATGGCCGGCAGGTTCGAGATTGTGCGGGACGGGGACGGGAAACTGCGGTTCAGGCTGACCGACGGTGATGGCCGTCAGGTCGTCTTTTCCTGTGTCTTCGAGCATATGCCGGAGGTGGTCGCGGCCATTACGGCGGTGCGGGAAAGCGCCGCGACGGCACTGGTGGTTGACCGGACAGATGCTGTCTAGGCCGATCCCGGTGGGCTATCCCCCCGGGGCGGTACTGCCCGGGGATCTGCAGCAGGGCGGCCGGGGAGCCGCTCACGGGCAGGAGAGCGCAGACGCCTCAGTGCTGCGGCCTGCGCGGCGCTTTGAGAATTACCGTCAGTTGTATCCGGCACGGAACGGGAGAACAGCCACCCATGGGACAGCTTCCGATTCAGCAGTGGTGGGACCTGCTTGACCCCGGCACACAAAAATGGCTGCTGCGGAACCCGGGATGTATGGTCCTGCCCCGCACGGTCGCCAATGCCATCCACCGGGCCATCAGCGATATTGAGCAGAACCGGCACGGCGAAGTGCAGCTCACCCCGGCCGATCAGGACTTCCTGACGGCCAAAGCCCGAACTGCCGGGTGAGCTTCCCTGAGCCTGGCTGCCAGGGACCGCCCGTGGTGCCGCTGCACCCCACAGACAGACCTTCCGGACCGAGCCGCCCACGCGCGCAGCCGGTCCGCCGGAATGAGTCCGCGCCCGGGGCGGTGCAGAGACGGCGAACGGAAGGGTCAGAGCGGACGGATTTTTTCCGCCTGCGGTCCCTTCGGGCCCTGGACGACGTCGTATTCGACCTTCTGGTTTTCCTCCAGGGACCGGTAGCCGCTGCTGGCGATGGCCGAGAAATGGGCGAAGACATCCGGGGATCCGTCGTCGGGCTCAATGAAACCGAAGCCCTTGTCCGCGTTAAACCATTTGACGGTTCCTGTTGCCATGATGCTTCCCCCGACGTTCCTTGTTGGCTGCGGCCGGACCGGGCCGGCCGCAGTATTGCTCCGGCGTGATCCAAACTACGGGGAGCCGCGAAAGTGGCAAGGGACTGTGCCCGGCCCGGCAGCGGGCCGGAGCAGAGGCAAGGCCCCGCCCGCACGGTCGTAAGGGCAAGAGCCGGAGGACGGCGGGACAATTAGAGGCGGATGGAACAAGCGCGCCTGTCACGTCATCGGCCGTATAAATAACAAGGGAAACTGCCATGCTGGTCGGGTACATGCGGATCTCGAAGACCGACGGTGCGCACACCACCGATCTGCCGCTGGACGCCCTGATCGTCGAGGGGCGGATCCGGGGCAGTTGTACGAGGATTATGCCCCGGGGAAGCAGGATGATCGGCCCGGGCTGCCGGCCTGTCTGAAGGCTCTGTATGAGGGAGACATCCTGGTGGTGTGGAAGCTGGACCGGGTCGGCCTCGACCTGCGCCAGCTTGCGGATACGGTGCAGGAGTTGACCGGGCGCGGCATCGGGCTGACGGTGCTCACCGGCCAGGGCACGGCCATCGATACAACCAGTGCCTCGGGGAAGCTGATCTTCGGAATTTTCTCCGCCCTGGCTGAATTCGAGCGGGAACTGCTCTCCGAGGGCACGCTGGCCGGTCCGGCCCCCGCCCGGGCCAGCGGGTGGAAAGGCGGTCGGCCCTACAAGATGACTCCGGCCAAGCTGCGGCTGGCTCAGGCATCGATGGGCGATCTCGGGATCAGGGTGGGGGGAACTGTGTGCCGAAGCTGGGCATCAGCCGACGAACGCTGTACCGGCATGTCTCCCCGACCGGGCAGCTGCGCCCGGACGAGGTAAAACTGCTCTCCGCCGTGCGGGCCGCCCGGAACGCGGAAGGGGCATCAATAGCCACCGCTCCCTGGGATCGGGTTCCGTCTTTCATATGACTATGGAGGCCCCCGGAGGGCAGCCTTCCGAAGGCAGGTTCTATGCGCTGTCGCATACGGTCTCGGCCCCTCCGGGCCTGGTGGGTCAGCCGGCAGGGGCCGGACGGCCAGGGCCAAAGCTGGCGCTGTCCTCGGCAGGACAGCCGGTGAAACCACTGCCCCAGACCGCTGTCCTCCGCCGTTGCCGGCAACGGCGGAGGAGCTGTTTCTACCGGTTCTTCAGGCGGCGGCGGCGGACGAGGTCACACGGGATGGCTACGCCCCGGGGATTGAGCGGGCAGGCCCTTCCGGCGTCGACCGGTACCGGGGTTGAGGTATGCCCCCATAGCCTTTCGATCATCCGGTCGGCCCCCTGCGAGCTTCCGGCATGCAACAGGACCATTTCAAGGGCCGGTTGCGGATTGCAGGTGCCGGTCCCAGACCCGGATTTCGGGGTGCCGGGCTGGAAGATGAGCCGCACGGCGATCGGCTGCGGCACGCCGGAATCCTTGGTCATGGCGGTCCCCTGAGCCTTTGACGGGGTTTGTTTGCCAGGGTGGGCGGATGGTCAGTATCCGGAGAGGCCGGGGCCGGGATGGTTGGGCATTCCGGAGGCGGCCAGGTCTCCGGCCGATCACACAGCGATGGAGGACAGCGGCACCCCCAGGCTTGCCGCTCCCGGGGTCCCGGTGCGCCGAACATGAGCAGCTCACGGCGACTGATAGACATCCTGATCATCCCCACGGCTTACAGGGGGATCGGTGGACAGCAGGCCACGTTGTGTCCACGGTCCCAGCTTGTGGCCCCTACACCATCCGTTGTACTCCCGGCGGCTTGAAAAAATGCTGGGAACGATTGCCGCCTCAAACAGCCAGCGCCGGATCCGGGAAATCATGAACATCCGCAACGCCGGGGAAGCCCCTGCGGCCATGTCCAGGATTTGCCGGCCCAACGGCTCGACGAACTCGACCGGCAGACGGCGCATCCGCCGACACTGCGGGAGACCGTGCACGTGCTGCACACTGCTGTGAAGGAGGACCCTGCCGCGCTGCTGGAAGACTCCTTTCCTGACAGCGGCCTGGTTCCTGTCCACAAGCCGTCCTTGACGGCGGGGGGCACCGTGGTCAGTGTGGGGACTGCGGCCGGCACCCCGGATAGGCGGCCGGACAGCGCACTCTACACCGAGCCAAGGAACACCGCATGTCCTACAGAAAAAGCCGGACAATCCGGATCCCCGCCGTCCGAGTCCTTGGGCAGGCCCGCACCGCCCCGGCTGACCTCCACCCCGGGGCCCGGCCATGACCGGACCGGAACCGGCCGGCCCGGCCGGGCTGCAGCATCCCCGTTTCGCCCGCGCCTACGCCCGGTCCGTCGCCGGGATGAACCGCCGCGGAGGCACCGAACACCGGCGCCGCCTGCTGGCCGGCCTGCACGGACGCATCATTGAAATCGGGGCCGGTGACGGGTCCGCGTTCGGCCTGTACCCTCAGACGGTCACGGACGTTCTGGCGCTGGAACCCGATGACTACCTTCGAGCCCTTGCCCGGGACCGGGCTGCCCGCGCCCCGGTCCCCGTCCGGGTTCTCCCTGCCGTGGCCGAGCAGATCCCGGCCGCCGACGCCACCGTCGACGCGGTGGTCACCAGCCTGGTTCTGTGCAGCGTCGCCGATCAGGCCGCGGCCCTGGCCGAAATCCGCCGGGTCCTGCGCCCCGGCGGGACACTGGCCTTCTACGAGCACGTCCGCTCCGGGCACCGCATTCTCGCTGCCGTCGAAGACCTGATGACTCCGGCCTGGCAGCGCATGGCCGGAGGCTGCCACCTCAACCGGGATACCCTGCAGGCCATCACTACCGCCGGATTCGTCGTACGGGACAGCCAGCCGTTCGGAGTCTCCGTCCACCCGCTGGCGCCGCCGGTCGCCCACATTCTCGGGCACGCCGCCAGCCCCGGCTAAGCCGCAGCCAGTGACCGTCCCCGACAGGCAAAACGCAATCACTTGGCACGTGCCTCAAAAACCCAGGACGACATATGCGCTGTTATCGGCGTTGGTACTGTCCTTGGTATCCAGCGTCAGGTGGTTATTTTGCTGCGTGAAGGGGACTGGCTCCGGATTGGGCCAGGCTATCGGGTTACAGACAACAGCGCCCGGTCCTGCTCTGCCGGGACCGGGCGCTGTCAAGAGGGTACCTGAGGAGTCAGGTGAGTCTTCCGCTTAGGCGCCGACCTTCACCGCGGTGGGCTTTCCACCGGTCGGGACTGCGGCATGCTCAGCGTCGAGGCCCAGCCGGCGGCGGTCCCGCTGCTGGTTGACGAACAGCAGTGAGAGCACTCCGAAGACCAGCATCAGGCCGCCGGCCAGGGCGAATGCGGCCGTGTAGCCTGCAGCCGGTGTCGCCGCTCCGCCGATGAGGAAGCCGGAGACCGCCGGGGCGAAGACCCCGCCGCTGGTGAGGACCGCGTTGGCGATGGATAGGTTCGCGCCCCGCTGCGCGATCGTGGTCAGTTCCGCAACAATCAGGTAGGTGATGGCGAACAGTGCCGGGGCGGTGCCGAATCCGAAGACCATGAGCGTGATGGACAGAGCCGGGGACGCGGTCATGGTGGCCCCCACCAGACAGGCTCCTGCAAAGGTTGCAGCAGCGCCGAGGACCCAGGCCCGGGCCTTGCGGGTCGGGACACCCTGCAGATGCAGCCGCTGGGTCAGCGCGCTCAGGCCGACGGTTGCGACGGTGCCCCAGGCAGCCGGCAGGGCGATCAGGCTTCCGGCCTGCTGGCCGCTGAGGCCCAGGACGTTCTGGAAGTAGGCCGGACCCCAGGACATGGCGAGCGTAAACGTCCAGTAGCCGAAGAAGGAAGCCAGCACTGCGAAGATCCAGCTGGGCGAGAGAATGGTGCGCCAGTAGGCGACTTTGTTTTCGGCGAGGACGGGTGCCGTTTCGGCTGCGATACCGTCGATTTCCTGCTCCGCCTTGAGGCTGGTGTAGGGGCCTTCCTTGCCCGTGACCGCCCAGAAAACTGACCAGACCAGGCCGACTACGGCCAGCATCCCGAAGGCTGTCTGCCAGCCGAACTGGCCGATGACCCAGGCCAGGACGGGTGCGAAGGCAACGATGCCCAGCGTGACGCCGGAGGATGCCAGAGCCGCAGGCGTGGCGCCCTTCTTCTCAGGGAACCACTTGTAGACACCGTGCATGAGGACGGGTGCCAGCGGCCCTTCGCCGGCGCCCAGCAGCAGGCGGCTGGCCCAGAGCGCGGGCAGGGAAGCGAACAGCAGGATCGGGGCCTGGGCGACAGACCAGAGCAGGCACAGCACCAGCAGGATCCACTTGCTCGGGATCTTGTTTGCCAGCGGCGCCGCAACCAGTTGGGCGATGCCGAAGGTCAGGAACATGGCGCTGCCCACGAGGCCGAACTGCTCCGGGGTGATGCCGAGGTCGTTCATCAGCGGTACGGCCGCGATGCCCAGGACGGCTTTGTCCGCCCAGCTGAGCATCATCAGGAACAGCAGGCTGAAGGTGATGAACCATCCGTAGCGGTTCCGCCTGGCGCTGGACCAGTTCCGGGGATCGCGGGCCCGGGCAGCCTCGGCCGCGCCGGCGGGAAGATTTTGTGCAGACACAGCAATCCAATCTTTCAAGTCGAAGGAGCCGGTGCACCCTTGCAGCGGCAACTGTTGCGACTGTAGAAGCTGTGATTCCGGTTACAGCCGGTTCTTTCCGTTGGGTGGAAGACTGTTTCCTGCTGTGCGGCGGCGGTGCGCTGGCCCCGTTGCAGCTTCGCGGGTTTGGCCCAGCGCGGACAGCAGCAGGATGCCCAGGGCACTGAGTCCGCAGGTCATCCACCAGGTATTGCTCCAGTCGCCGGAGGCGGCGGCCAGGGCTGCGATGATCATGGGGCCGACGAAATTGCCGATGTTGAAGATCTGCTGGGTTAACCCCAGAACCGCGGGAACCGAACCGCCCTCGGGTGCGATGGTGACCGAATATCGGGTCAGGGCGGCCGGGATCAGGCCGCCGACGGCGGAGAACACAGCGGCCAGGAGGACCTGTAGGACGAATCCGTTCGACAGGCTGTCCCAGTTGATGGCGAAGGTTGCCCAGGACGTGACAGCTGCGCCCAGCAGTGCCCAGAAGACGATGCGCCGTTCGCTGATGCCCCGTTGCATCAGCGGGCCGGCCGCGATGGCGCCGATAACATTGACGCCGCCGATGCCGGCACTGAGCAGGCCGGGCCAAATACCCGTAAGTCCCATCGAGCCGTAAATCGACGGCAGGAAGCCCAGCAGGGCCATCCACTGGGCGGTGTAGCAGGCGAAGACAATCCCTGTGATCCACGGTCGCACGGTGGACACGGTGCGCCGGACCTTGCCTGCGGAGGTGCGCCAGTCCGATTCTCGTTTGCCGCCGTCGGCGGGCACCCGCGAAAGGATGAATGGAATTGGCAGGAGAGTCACGAGGGCCATGACCAGCCACCAAAGGCGCCAGTCGGCGACCTGCAGGAAGAATGCTCCGGCGGTGAGTCCGATCAGGGAGGCCATTCCGTGGAAGGTGGCCCAGCTGGCCAGGGCCAGGTCCAGGCGCTGCCTTGGAGCTGCATGGCGAATCAGGGCAGGGGCTCCCACGACCGTCATGAGGAAGCCGACACCTTCGACGGTCCGCGAGGCCAACAGCCATACTGCGGCCGGTGCCGCGGCTCCGGCCGCCGATCCGGCGCCGAGGAGGATCAAACCCAGGATCAGCATGCGCCGCAGCCCGATGACCTCACCGCCCAGAGCGACGCCCAAACCGCCCACGATGCTGGCCACCTGGATGATGCCTACGAGCAGCCCTGCCTGGACGAGCGTCATTGACAGGTCGTCCTGCACCAGAGCCAAGGCGCCGGGCAGCTTCCAGATATGCATCGCAGCTGCGATGCCGGCGCCCAGGACCGCCAGCCAGGCAGCGTCCGAGGCGGCGGTTCCGGGCCCCGGATGCAGTTGCTTTACGGCTGGCGGTTCCACAGCTTAGACGGCGATGGCTACCGGCAGGCCCACGGTGAAGCGCTGGCCGCTCACAGCCACGTCCACCGGACCGCCAAAGTGCGCTGCGGCGCGGCTGCTCCACCATTCCGGTTCGGCGCGGCCAGCGAGGTGGGACAGCACGAGGCGTCCGACGCCGGCGGCGGCCGCCACGCGGCCGGCACCTTCCGGTGTCGTATGTGAAATTTGCTGGTGGTTCAGGAATTCGGGGGCGAAGCCCTTGTCCGCGTAGAAGCCCAGGTTCACCGCTTCATGGACCAGGACATCGGCGCCGGTGGCCAGCACGGCCATGGCCTCGCATTCGGCGGTGTCACCGGAGAAAACCACGGAACCGGCGTCGGTATCGAAGCGGAATGCCAGCGCCGGGCGCACCGGCGGGTGCTCCACCAGGATGCCGGTGACCCTGACCCGGCTGTCCTCGTACACCTCGAACGGACGGGCGGCCTCCGCCGAGCCCGGTGCCGGGGTCTGCAGGTCCGTGGTGCGCAGCAGGGAGGCCAGGTCGGGGCGGGCCTCGTCATGGACACGGATGTCGATGTCGTAGGAATACGCCTTCAGGGCGTGGGCCACCAGTTCGCTGGTGCCGGCCAGGGTCTCACCCTCCGGGTGGGTGCCGTCACGGCCCGGGCCCAGGAGGGACACCGGCCCGGTGAAGCCCTCCACCGGATTACCCCAGTTCCAGAGCAGGAAGCCGGGCAGTTCCACCACATGGTCCGAATGCAGGTGCGTGACGAAGCCGGCTGCGAAATCCTTGCCGCGCAGCCCGGCCTGGTGGGCGGCCCTGGTACAGCCCAGTCCGAAGTCCACCATATAGAAGGCGTCATCAACCACAAGGGCGCTGGAGATGCCGTTTTCCGGTCCGCGGATGGCCGGGCCGGCGGCGGTCCCGAGGGTGATCAGTTCGACAGTCACGGTATGTCCTTAGAACAGAGGCGGGTCAGGAATGCGGGCGGGCGTTGATGACGCGGGTCTCGAGGTACTCCTCCAGCCCCCAGCGTCCGCGCTCACGGCCGATGCCGGAGGCCTTCCAGCCGCCGAACGGCGCGTCCGGTTCGACCAGGGTGTGCTGGTTGATCCACACGGTGCCGGCCTCCAGGCGGGAGGCAACACCGTAGGCGCGCTCGGCATCCGGGCTCCACACGGAGGCTCCGAGTCCGAATTCACCGGCGTTCAGCCGGGCCACGGTTTCGTCCAGGTCGTCGTAGGCGACGATCGGCAGGGCAGCGCCGAACTGCTCCTCTTCAACCAGGTCCATGCCCGGTTCGGCGTCGATGACCACGGTGGGGGAGAGGAAGTAGCCGGGCAGGTCGCAGCCGGGCTTGCCGCCGGTGACCACGCGGGCTCCGGCACCGACGGCGGATTCGACCAGACCGCGGACCAGCTGCAGCTGGGAGGCGTTGTGCATGGGACCCATCGTCGTGCCCTCGGAGATGCCATGGCCTACCACATGGCGGGCAGCCTCAGCGGCGATTGCCTCGGCCAGTTCGTTCCGGCGGCTGCGCGGAACATAGACACGCTTGACCGCCATGCATACCTGGCCGGCATTGCGGAAGGCGCTGCCGACGATGCCGCGGGCGGTGGTTTCGGCGTCGGCATCCTCCAGGACGATGGCCGGGTCGTTGCCGCCCAGCTCCAGGGTGACGCGCTTAACCGTAGGGGCGGCCTGCTGGGCAATGGCAATACCGACGTCGGTGGAACCGGTGAAGGAAATTTTCCGGACGCCGGGCAGGCTGCTCAGCGCAACGTTCACGGTGCGGCGGGACCCGGTGCGCACCTGCAGCACACCGGCGGGCAGCACCTCATTGAGCAGCTCCACCAGCGCGATGGTGGACAGCGGCGTGGTCGGCGACGGTTTGGAAATCACGGTGCAGCCGGAGACCAGGGCAGGAGCCAGCTTCACGCACAGCAGGGAGATGGGAAAGTTCCACGGGGTGATGGTGCCGACGACGCCAACCGGGCGGTAGTGCACTTCGAGGCTGCGGTCGGCACGCGGAGCCAGGGGATCCACCTCGTCCCAGGCCAGGTCCGCGTAGTACTCGAAGAGCCCGGCGGCCACGGTGAACTCTCCGGCCGCGTCGGCCTTCGGCTTGCCTTGTTCACGGGAGAGCAGGGTGGCCAGCCGGTCCAGGTCGCGGCGGATCAGTGCTGCGGCACTGCGGAGTGCCCTGCGGCGGGCCTCGCGGTCGGCGGCCCACGCGGGGGCCGCGGCCCGGGCCGCGGCAACTGCCTCCGCGACGTCCTGCTCGGTGTTCTCGGGAGCCTGGCCCACAACCTCAAGGGTCGCCGGGTCCAGCACATCGTAGCGGGCCGCCGTCATGGTGGGTCCTTTCGGCACGGGGAGGGATTCCCTCCAGTGTCATGGCCAGCGTCACATGATGCACGGCGCTTTCCATCCAATGGAAAAACGGCGGTCGGCCCCGCCGTCCGCTTGCCAGTATGGGTGAAGCACATCACGTATGATCCTAGGAGCGCCCATGACCACCACTCAGCTGCCCATCGTCCTCACCGGGGTGTCCTCCGGCATCGGCGCCCGTACCGCCCAGGTGCTGGCCGGACGCGGGGTGCCGCTGATCGGGATCGACCGCAACGCCCCTGAATCCTTCGACGGCACCTTCGTGCAGGCCGACCTCTCCACTCCTGCGGGCATCGAGGCCGCTGCGGCCGCCGTCGCCCAGGCCGCTCCGCAGGGTATCGCGGGGCTGGCCAATATCGCCGGCGTGCCCGGCACCGCCCCGTGGCGCACCGTGCTATCAGTCAACGTCTTCGGCGTCCGCGGCCTGGTCCGCGCCCTGGCCCCGCTCATGCGTGAGGGGGGCGCCGTCGTCAACCTGGCCTCCAATGTGGGCGTCCAGTGGCGCACGGTCAAGGACCGCTGCGCCGAATTCGCGCTGGCCGAGGATCAGGACGCCGCCTTCGATGCCGTTGCCGGCGATGCGGAAATTACCGGTGAGTCCTATCTCTTCTCGAAGCAGTGCGTCCGGTTCCTGACCGAGCACCTGGCCGCTGAGCTGCTGCCGCAGCGCATCCGCGTTAACAGCGTCAGCCCGGGCCCGGTGGCCACTCCGATCCTGGAAGACTTCAAGCAGGACCACGGCCGGGACAAGGTCGAGGGCGCCAGCAAGCTGCTGGGCCGCTTCGGCCAGCCGGACGACGTCGCCCGCGTGGTCGACTTCCTGCTGCGCCCCGAATCCGCTTGGGTCAACGGTTCGGACATCCGGGTCGACGGCGGCCTGGCCGCCTATCGCGGCTCGGTCTTCGCCGCCCAGCCAGCGTAACCTGCGCTTCAAAGACCACGACGCCGGAGCCGCTTTCCGTATGAAAGGCGGCTCCGGCGTCGCCCCTTAAACTGAATGAAGGCGGCACCGAGCCGGACAGCGCCCGCCTTCCCCGCCGGAAAGGACATAAGCAGCATGGCCAACGCTGCCCCGCGCGGCCGCACCGCGCGTCCGGCCCAAATCGCCGGTGCCGGGAACGACGACGCCCCGCAGCCGGGTGCCAGCGTCACCTCCCGCGCGCTGGCCCTGCTGGGAACCTTCGATGCCCAGCACTCGGCCCAGACCCTCAGTTCAATGGCCAGGCGGGCCGGACTGCCGGTTGCCACCGCCCACCGGCTGGCTGGGGAACTGGTGGAGTGGGGCGGGCTGGAGAAGCACCGCGGCCTGTACCGGATCGGGCACCGGATCTGGCGTCTGGGCCTGCTGGCGCCCGCACAGCAGAACATCGCGGAGGTCGCGGCGCCCTTCATGCAGGACGTCCTCTTTGTCACGCAGAACGTGGTCAACCTGTTCATCCTGGACGGGGACGAGGTCCTGCTGGTCGAGCGGATGTCCGGAACCGGCGCCGGCGCCCCCTTCAGGCGCGTCGGGGCACGGTTGTCACTGCACGGCAGCGCGGCCGGCAAGATCATGCTGGCCTTCGGCCCGAAGGGCCTGTTCGAGAGCGCCGCGGCCAGGCTCGCCCCGCATACGCCGCGCACCATCACCGATCCAGGGGCCTTGGCGGCGGAAGTGGAGCGAGTGCGCGCGCAGGGCTACGCCACCACTGCGGAGGAAGCGGGAACGGACAACTACGGCCTGGCAGTGCCGGTGCTCCTGCCCAGCCACCAGCTGGCGGCGGCTCTGGGTGTGGTCACCAAGGGCCGCCCGGCATCCCTGGGGGCAGTGGTGCCGGTGCTGAAGATCGCCGCCCGCGGCATCGCCCGGCGGCTTGGTGCCGAGCATCTGCCGCAGTGAACTTTCTTTCCATTGGATGGAAAGTGACACAGGTTATGTGGGGCGGGCCACCTAGCATCGTTCGGACGAAGTATGTCAGGTCACACCCGGCGGTGACCGCCGTCGCAGACAGGATTTTTCATGGTTCTCCACACTCCTCAGCGCACTCCGGATGCAGTGCACTCCGTGGACCCCGCTGATCCGGCGCACTGGGATGCCAAGCGCCGCGCCCGGCGCGGCTGGACCATCACCGTTTTCCTGCTGATCCTCATGATGATCAGCTGGGCGGACAAGGCCATCCTGGGCATCGTCGCCGTTCCCCTGATGCGCGACCTGGGCATCACCCCGGAGCAGTTTGGCCTGCTTGGCAGCGCCGTCTTCATCCTCTTCGGCATCGCCCAGTTCGCGGCCGCACCGATCGCCAACCGGGTCAGCTCCAAATGGATCCTGCTGGGCCTGTGCCTGATCTGGTCCATCGCGCAGGTGCCGATCTTCGTCTTCGCCTCCTTGCCTGCTCTCTGGTTTAGCCGCGTCCTGCTGGGTGCGGGCGAGGGGCCGCTGGCGCCGATCACCATGCATGCGGTGTATAAGTGGTTCCCCAGCAGAAAGGGGGCAACCCCGGCCGCGCTGGCTTCGGCCGGGGTGACCCTCGGCATCGTGGTTTTCGCCCCGGTGCTGGCCTGGATCGCCGCGGAGTTCGGCTGGAAGTCCACGTTCATCTTCCTGGCCGTCATCGGCGTTGTCTGGGCCGCGGCCTGGATCTTCGTCGGCAAGGAAGGCCCATACACCTCCCTGCGCGCCGAGCGCCGGATCGAGGGATCGGAGGCCCCGGAACTCGACGAGGACGTGGTTACCGCCGCCGACCGGAAGGTCTCCTACTGGCGGTCCTTCGCCACCCCGAGCTGGCTGCTGTCCGTGCTGGCCGCATTCCTGGCCTACTGGACGTTCACGGTGGCGATGACCTGGCTGCCCGCGTACTTCGAGAAGGTCATGGACATGAGCACCCAGCAGGCCGGCTCCCTGATCGCACTCCCGGCCATCTGGGGCGCCGCCGCAACCGTCGGCCTCAGCTGGCTGACCCAGATGCTCGGTGCCCGGGGCGTGCGCACCCGCTATTCCCGTGGCCTGGTGCTCGGGGTTACGGCCTTCTTCTCCGGGGCGATGATCCTGGCCGGAATCATGACGGACCAGCCGTGGCTTGCCATTTTGTGCTTCACCTTCGGATTCGGCACCGCCCCGTCCATCTTCGCGCTCACTTACCTGGTCGTCGCCGAGACCACCAGCATCGGCCAGCGCGGAGCCATTCTGCAGATCAGCAACGCCATTCTCAGCAGCGGCGGACTGCTGGCACCGGCCGTCGTCGGCATGCTCGTGGGCCGGGCCTCCAGCGCCGCCGTCGGTTACGAGAACGCCTTCGTCCTCACCGGCGTGCTGATGTTCGGTGCGGGCATCCTTGCCATGCTCTTCATCAACCAGCAGCGAGACCGCCGACGATTGGGCCTGGACGTCTAGCCGTCCCGCCTGTACACCCTGTCATCCACTAGTTTTGCCGGCACCAAACCGGCTCATTGATTCCCCAAGGAAGGTAAGGACCGATGACCGAAACGGCAACGTTGCGGAACGGAACCGCAGCGGCGACGACCATCGACGTCGTCATCGAACACGTGGAGACCGTCGCAGACCAGGTCGTGTCCCTGGTGCTGCGGCGGCTGGACGGCGAACCGTTCCAGCCCTGGCAGCCCGGGGCGCACATCGACGTCCACCTCGGCGACGACCTGGTACGCCAGTATTCGATCTGCTCCTCCCCGCAGGAGCTGGACCACCTGCGGATCGGCGTGCTCCGCGTTCCCGACACCCGGGGCGGATCCCGGGCGGTGCATGAGCTGACGGCCGGCAGCCCGCTGACCATCTCCGAGCCGCGCAACAACTTCCCGCTGCTGGAGTCCCGCCGGTACCTCTTTATCGCCGGCGGCATCGGGATCACCCCGCTGATACCGATGATCGAAGCGGCTGATGCGGCAGGCAAGGACTGGCGTCTCATCTACGGGGGGCGCAGCCGGAAGACGATGGCGTTCGCGCAGCAGCTCGTCGAGCGCTACGGGGAGCGGGTGGAGATCGCAGCCGAGGACGAGGCCGGACGCATGGACCTGGATGCCATTCTCGGCATGCCCCGTGCCCACATGCTGGTCTACACCTGCGGCCCGGCCGGACTGCTGGCTGCTATCGAGGAGCGCTGCATGGGCTGGCCTCCGGGTGTCCTGCACACCGAACGCTTCACCGCGACTGCCCTGGGCGCCGGCGCAGCCAGCGAACCGTTCGAGGTCGAACTGACCCGCACCGGAACCACGGTGACCGTTCCCACCGACAAGACCATCCTCGAAGCCGTCGAAGAAATCGGCGTCCGCGTCCTGTCCTCGTGCCGCGGTGGCCTGTGCGGCACGTGCGAAACGCAGATCATCGCCGGCGAGCCGGAACACCGGGACGCCGTCCTGACCGAGGAGGACCGCGAGGCCGGGGAGATCATGCTGGTCTGCGTTTCCCGGGCCGCCGCAGGCTGCCCGAAGCTCGTCCTCGACCTCTAGCCTTTCCGTCCCTCCAGGAGTACCAATGACTGCCATGACCCACGAACCGGCCGTCCTCAGCGACGATCCCTTCGATACTGCCAACATCCTTGACCCATACCCGTTCCTGGCCCGCCTGCGCGAGGCCGGAGCGGTGTCCTACCTGGAAGTCACCGGCAGTTACGCCGTGGCCGGATACCAGGAGGTCTACGAGGTCCTGACCGACTTCGAGACCTACATTTCCTCCGGCGGCCTGGGGCCGCGGGACATCCGGAAGGACTCCGGCTGGCGCCCGCCGAGCATCCTGGAATCCGACCCGCCCATCCACACCGTCATGCGCCGTGCGCTGACCGGCGTGATCAACCCGGGCACCGTCCGGGCACTGCGCGAGCCCTTCACGCCCCCGGCCGTCGAGCTGACGGAGGAGCTGGCCCGCCGCGACCGGTTCGATATCGTCACCGACCTGGCCGAGAAGTACCCGCTGCGGGTCTTCCCGGACGCCGTCGGCATTCCCAATGAAGGCCGCGAGCACCTGCTGCCCTACGGCAACATGGTCTTCAACGCCTTCGGGCCGGAAAACTACATCTTCCAGCAGGCCTTCGCCCACGGGGACGAGCATGCGGCCGCCGTCATGCGCAACTGTGAGCGGGAGAACCTCAGTGACACCGGCTTCGGCGCCCGCATCTGGGACCGGGTCCAGGACGGGCTGATCACCGGCCAGCAGGCCACGCTGCTGGTCCGTGCCCTGCTGTCGGCCGGTGTCGACACTACTGTCTTCGGCATCGGCAACACCCTGTCCGTACTGGCCCGCTATCCCGACGCCTGGGCGCGGCTGCGGGAAAACCCCCGAATGGCCAAGTTCGCCATTGATGAGGCCCTGCGCATCGAGTCCCCGTTCCAGAAGTTCCACCGCACGGTCGCGGTGGACACGGAGCTCGGCGGCGTACGCCTGCCGGCCGGTGCCAAGGTGCTGGTCTTCGTGGGCGCGGCCAACCGTGACCCCCGCAAGTGGGGCGAAAACGCGGACGAATTCGACCTGGACCGCAGCGCCTCCGGACATGTGGCCTTCGGCATGGGCCTGCACCAGTGCGTCGGCCAGCCCATCGCCCGGCTGGAGATGGAGATCGTCCTGCAGCAGATGCTGGAGCGTATCGCCACCATCGAGCCGGACGGCGAGCCGGTGCCGATCCTGCACAACGTGCTGCGCGGCTTCGAATCGCTGCCGGTACGGATCACCGCGGCCTAGAATTCTTGGTTCGACGCCGGTGCTCCGGTTCCGATGGTTACGGAACCGGAGCACCGGCGTTGTTTATGTGTCTCGCTCCGTCATGTCCGGCCTTCCTGCGGCAGCTCCTCGTACATTCGGGAATGCCGGGACTGAGAAGCTCCTGCGGTATGAATCGCGCCTACAGCGCCAGCACCACGAAGACCCCGAGTCCGCCCAGGACCACCGCGGCCAGCGACGTCCACAGCACGGCCGCGGCGGCGGCGGCCACGGCTTCGGCGGCGATGCCCCGCACCCCCCGGTGGTAGCGCAGCCGCTGCGTCAGGTAGATGCCGGCCGCCGCCAGGATGGCCACGGCAAATAAGGTCAGTACAAAGGGCCCGTGGTGCTGGATCCAGCGCAGGAAGATCGCGCTGACCGTGACCAGGGCAAGCATCGTCCGGCCCCAGGCCAGCGTGGTCCGTTCCGGCTGCAGGCCGGGATCGTCGTGCCTCGGCGGGGGTGCCGCCCTCGTGCGTCTGGCCATGGCTCAGGCGAGGAAAACGAAAACAATGACGACGGCGGCCGCAATGGCGCCGCCGATGGCCAGCAGCGGGGCGATCAGCGGCAGCGGCAGCGGTGCCTTGTTGCGCATGCTGCGTTCGACGCCGATCCAGCGCACCGCGGCGCCGCCGCTGATGAACACGCCCAGCAGCAGCAGGAGGATGGCCAGGCCCTTGCGCACCGGCTCGACGAAGATGTCCCCGGTGAAGGCCTCGATGGCGATGCCGCCAGCCAGGAACGCCAGCGCGGTCCGGATCCAGGCCAGGAAGGTGCGTTCGTTCGCGAGCGTGAAGCGCGGGTCCGGCTCGATGCCGCCGGGAAGGAGCTTCTCGGCGATTCCGCTGCGGCGGGGCGGCTCAGGCACGGAGGAAGGTTGCGAAGAGGGGGGCACAGAGCCAGTCTAGCCTCGCCGTCACTGCAAGAGACCGGATCCACAGGAGTTAATCGCGACAGTGGCGAGACGAAATGCTCGTATCAATGGGAAGACTCAGAGGTTTCGATTCTGCGAGCAGCTTGGTTCCGTGCCCGTCCGGTGGCGGCTCTTTACCGAAGCCGTGCTGCGAAAGGCTCCACAAATACGTTCCGCGCAGCCGTGGATGGAGCGGGCGATATCGGGACTGCAATCTCTTCTGTAGTCCATGACTACGTCGAGACCGCTAGGGGAACCGGTACCTGAGCTGCGCAGCGTGCCTCGCGGCTTGAAAGTCTGCTCCATAGAGCGATACCGAGACGCCCGCTCCGCAGCTCCGGTACCAGCCTCGGAGTTCTCTTGCAAGGACCGCTGTTCGGCTCGCGTCATATGCGCTGTTATCGGCGTTCAGACTTCTCGCCGTCCTTGACGACGAGAAGCAGCGGTGCGGAGAGCCAGAATTTTGCGGTTCCTCGCCTCGGCGTAGGGAACGGTGTCCATACCTGGCTTTGGTTCCGTTGGCCTTTGGGGGTTGTCTTTGCGGGAGAATGCTGAAAGATGGCAAGCAGGCTTAGTAATTCCCGGCGGCGGTGCGGTTTGAATCGCGGATGCACACCTTGTCCGGTTGCGGCGTCGGGAGTCCGAAGCCCCAGGATGGTCCGGGGCGCCGTTCCCGGATCACCTGCCCCCGGTACCGATGATTCAAGGAGTTCGAGATGGCACACTTTACTGCTGAGACCCTGACGAATGCCACGGTTTATGGGCGCAACGGTGAGAAGATCGGCAAGGTCGCCGGTCTGTACGAGAATGACCAGACCGGCGAGCCGACGTTCGTGACGGTCAGCACCGGCCTGTTCGGGACCAGGGAGACGTTTGTTCCGGTCCGGGATGCCTGGGAGGAAAACGGCGATCTGTACGTGCCGTACACCAAGGACTTCATCAAGGACGCACCCAACATGGATCCGGATGAGCATCTGTCCGAGGAGGAACAGGACCGCCTCTACGCCTACTACGGTGTCGGCGGTGCCGGTAGCACCACCGGCACCGCCGAAACGGACACCACCGGAACGACGGAAACCGGCGGTACCCCTGACCACGCCGGTGCCGCCGGGACGGCGACGGATACCTCCGGGGCGGCAGGGGCTGCCGGAACCGACCAGGATACGGACACCGAAGCCGAGGTCGTCCGGCGCGAGGAGCAGCTGAAGGTGGGCAAGGAAACCCGGGAGCGGCGGGCCCGCGTCCGGCTGCGCAAGTACGTGGTCACGGACACCGAGACGGTCCAGGTTCCGGTCTCCCGCGAGGAGGTCCGCGTGGAGCGGATCCCCGTCGGTGAGGGCGAGGAGGTCTCCGGTGGCCCGCTGGGCGAGGACGAAGCCGAGGTCACCCTGCGCGAGGAGCGCCCGGTGGTCAGCAAGGAAACGGTCGGCGCGGAGAAGGTATCGCTGGGCAAGGAGACCGTCGAGGACACCGAACGCGTGCAGGCCGAAGTGGCCAAGGAGCACGTGGAGGTTGAAGGCGCCGACACCGACCGCGACCGGGACACCCGCTAGAGCAGGTAGCGGCTAAAGCGCCAGCCTATTGAAGGAGGGGCTGGCCGGTTTGCCGGCAGCCCCTCCCGTTTGTGTGCCGCCGGAACCTCCGCGCCTCAGGGGCAGGGACCGCAGCATGCACGATGGCGCCCTTGACGGGTTGCCCCGCCGCCGGCACCACGGGCGGCTGCCGCCGGGCATGCTGCTTCCGTGAGCCTGTGCCGGCCACCCATTCCCGGTCCGGAGGATAGAGGCCGGGACACCGCCGGCCCCTGTTGCGGCCGCGGTCCCGGTGGGAGGATGAAGCGGCAGCCGCAGCAGGCTGCCGGCAGGCACACGAGAGTGCAGGAGAGAGGATCATGGGCCTGGACAAGATCAAAAACGCCGCCGAGAAAACCGCCGGCAGGGCCAAAAAAGCGGTGGGCAAGGCCACCGGTGACGAACGCCTCCAGACCAGAGGACAGGCCGCCCAGGGCAAAGCCGATCTGGAGAACGCCATGGAAAAGGTCAAGGACGCCAAGAAAGACTGACCGGGCAGGCGGCCGGCCGTGCAGAGATAACGCCGGCCCTTTGACCCCTGTATGGGTCCCGCCCTCCAGGTCCCGGCATGACCTGCCCCATCTCAGAGACCGGTGCTGCGGTCATGGGCAGGACTGCGAAGCCTGGCAACAGGCACAATCCACTCCCGCCCGGACGGGAGGACAGCCCCGCCACCACGAAGACCGTCGGGACCACAACGGTGCCGGCGGCCTATCCACCTGAACAGCCAACGGAAAACCCGGCACATGAAGAACCTGGGGCGGCTTGACGTATGCGCCCTTATCGGTGGTTGGGGCGAGGATCGGCTGGAGGGGGTTCGATGTCGGGCTGCGGAGCATAATCCCTTGATGCGTCCTTCACCTCTCCCATAGTGTGTGGGCAGGACGCCCGCGGGGGAGGCTCCCGACGGGGGAGCCAGCGGTGGCTCCAGAAGGAACAAAGCAGCATGGCAACAGGGACCGTGAAGTGGTTCAACGCCGAAAAGGGCTACGGGTTCATCACCCCCGATGACGAGGGCAAGGATCTGTTCGCCCACTACTCACAGATCGCGGGCAGGGGCTGCCGTTCCCTGGAGGAAAACCAGCGGGTTGAGTTCACCGTCGCCCAGGGTCCGAAGGGCCGCAGGCCGAAAACATCCAGGCACTCTGACCCATCCAACAGAACAGCGCCCCCGGAGCCCTTGAACTGCTCCCCGAGAGTCAGAACTGATTTCTCAGTCCAACTTTCGGGGAGCAGTTCAAGGGCTCCGGGGGCGCTTTGCATCGTAGGAGAACGGCGTGCCCACCGTTCAGCCGGTCGCCATTCTCCGGACCGGTTTACGGATGCGCTGTTATCGGTGATGCCGCCGGTTCAGGCAGTTCATGAACGGGTTCGTCGCCGCTTTGGTGTTGCTGGCCGAAAAGCGGCGACGACGGGTGCGGTTGTCTTCCGTTGGGGCCGGGTTCGGAGGCGGTTGCGGTGCCTGGTCCTGTTATCGTCCCGGTCCGCGTGGAGGCTGTCTGCCGGGACCCGGATGGGTCGGCGGTTGCTGCCGGTGGTGTTGTTGTCCGTACAGTGCCTTGCGCACATAGCCGGCCAGCAGGTCCGCTGCCGCGGCCAGTGCCGCCGCATCGGACGGGTCGCCGGTGCAGCGGTGTTCGTGCAGACAGGCCAGGGCGGCAGCCGCTGCGGACAGTTCCGCGTGCCGGTCCATGGCTGCCTGCAGTTGCCGCTTACGCCTTACGGGCGGGAACGGGCCGGGCATACAGCCCGGCCCCGGGGGCAGCAGATGACCGATCGGCTGCACCGATACCGGCTGCAGCGGCTCCGCCGCTGTTCTCATGGCATGCTCCTTGCTCCGGTTGCCGGTCCATGGATTTCGCATCTTCGGCAGGGTTTCTTGCTATCACCAGTACACCTGCGGATTCCTGCACTATTCCTGTGAAATGTTTCCCCCGAAAATAAACTGTTTCAGAATGACTGCGGCACGCCGCAGCCCACAGCATTTACCCGCTCGGCCGCGGACCGGAAACAGCAGGCCGGCCTTCCCTCCTTCCGGACCGGCCTGCCCACACCAAAGCAGCCCGACACCGGTACCTGCTGGTCCCCGCGGGGTCTTCAGGCCCGGCCCGGACACCCCGCGGTGGACGGGTTCACAGCTCGCGGAGGTAGCACAGCATCCGATGGTCCTTGCCCGGCTGGATGTTGGTGAAGCCGTGGCGTTCGTAGAACCGGCGGGTATCGGCGCGACAAGAACATTCGTCCGGGCTGGATTCTTTGCAGGTACCGGATAAAGGCGGACAGGTTCCCGGGACAGCATAAATACCCCGTTGCCGGCTTTCCTGAATCGGTCTTTTTCTGAGCCGGTCGTAACGGCTGGTTGGCGGCCGTTCTGTGCTTTCAATAGCGCGGCCGGGATACGTAATATTTATCTGGGGAAATTGTCCCCGTTATTGAGGAGTCGCTTCGCATGGCACAAAAGGTGGAAATCGTCCTGGTCTCTGATTTGGACGGCGGGCCGGCGGACGAAACGGTGCATTTCGGCATGGACGGCACGAACTATGAAATTGACCTGTCCGCAGGGGATGCTGCTGCGCTGCGTAAGGCCTTCAGGCAGTATGTGAAGGCCGGCCGCAAGGTCCCTGCGGCCGCGTCACCCCGGGGCAAGACCCGGCCCGGGCCAGCGGCCGGGG